>NZ_JXIS01000250.1:0-589 GCF_000836715.1 Bacillus sp. L_1B0_5
TTATTTTAGTTTTGCAACACCCTCTAACTTAATCGGAACGTTTAACCTTTCAAGTAGAGATAGAAAAGCTATAACCGAACAATATGAGCAGGGGGGGGGAGGATGATTTTTTTATTTATTATAAAAAAATTTATATGTAAATTGAATGCACTGGAAACATTAGTATGGGGGTAATAAATGTGAATCGATATAATAACTCAGATGAATTTGAAATAATTATGATATATATATAGAATTAAATAATCAAATTCAACAAGCATTTTATCTATAGGACGTTCGAAATTTTATTAAAAATGGTGACTTTAAATATGGCCTAGAGGAGTGGCATGTCAAAGGTGATGCAAACGTACAACAAATAAATGGTACACCTGTGTTAGTAATTCCTAATTGGAGTGCTCAAGTATCACAAAATATATGCTTAAACACGATCATGGATATGTATTGCGGGTGACAGCGAAAAAAGAAGGTCTGAGTAATGGAACGGTGACAATCTCCGGTGATGCAAATCAATAGAAACGATTTCATATACAACTTGTGATTATAATACAAGTTGTATATGAGCAAATAGGGTTCTGGTGCAAAAAAGCTA
>NZ_JXIS01000251.1:0-301 GCF_000836715.1 Bacillus sp. L_1B0_5
GTTGCGAACAGACGACTGAATCGCAATACTATCCACTTCTTTGAGCCAAACAAACTCTTTCTTTATGGCAGGAAGTTTGGCAGAGCATGTACCATATGTTAAACCTTTTCCAGTCTCTTTGTATGCGTAATCCCATAGGGATAGGAAATGATTGAATACAAAGCGAGAACAACCTATTGTTTTGTTAATTAGAATTGTTTGTGCTTGATTTGGATAGATACGAAACTTATAGGCTTTATTAATTATTATTTGATTCACCTCCATTTCGGTATATGACTATTATATACCAAACGTATATTCG
>NZ_JXIS01000252.1:0-234 GCF_000836715.1 Bacillus sp. L_1B0_5
ATACCATTTTGCTTTGTATTCCAACATAGTTCGAAATTGTGACCATGATACCTCACTAATTGCTTTTGCTAACTTATGATTCTTTAACATATTCAATACTTGCAAATCCTCTATACCGATAACATCGTGGTTTTTGATGATTTCAGTTGAAATTTTGTCCAAGTAATCTTTTCTAGCATTTGATATGTATTCATGAATTCTAGCTACCTTGAGGGTGTTGCAAAACTAAAATAA
>NZ_JXIS01000253.1:0-200 GCF_000836715.1 Bacillus sp. L_1B0_5
TATTTATGAGTTTTGCAACACCATCTACCTTTACTCGTTGTTTATTCCAGCGAGAAGATCCTTTCATTCTTCTAGAAAGCACACGCTGTGCTTTCGCCAACTTATCTTCTAATGATCGGAAAAACTTCGGATTTTCATAGTGTGTTCCATCTGACAAAATAGCGAAATCTTTTAGTCCTACATCTATTCCAATGTAAGAA
>NZ_JXIS01000254.1:0-800 GCF_000836715.1 Bacillus sp. L_1B0_5
TCTCCTAATTCAATTCTAAATCCTCTCAATTTAACTTGTTGATCTATGCGGTCAATATACTCAAGATTTCCATTTGGTAAATAACGTACTATATCTCCAGTTTTATACAATTTCTGTTCCTCATTACTATCGAATGGAGAATTAATAAATCTTTCCGCAGTTAATTCCGGTCGTTTATAATACCCTTTTGCTAATCCCACTCCTCCAATATATAGTTCTCCATGAACACCAATAGGTACGGGTTGTAAAGAGGTATCTAATACATACATTTCAGTATTAAAAATAGGCTTTCCTATAGGTATGGATTTACTATAATTCTCTCCTGGTTTTACTATATAATTTGTACATCCAACTACTGCTTCAGTCGGTCCATATTCATTTATTATGACTGTATTTGGAGCATGCTTTACCCAAAAATCAACATGTTTTGCGAGTAGAGGCTCCCCTCCTACTACAAAAGTATCTGTACAAAAAGCAGCATCTTCTTCAGAAACTTGATGAGATAATAACTCTAAATGGGCTGGTGTTAGCTTTATAACACTATATTTTCTTTTCCGAACCCATCTTCCTAATTCTTCTAAATCTAATCCCTCAGGAAATAAAACTACTGTTTCTCCTATACATAATGGAGAAAGCATCCCTGTAATTGTTAAGTCAAAAGATATTGATGACAGAACTAATGAACCTTGTCCACCATTCCCTTTATAATAATTTTGAGTGCACCAATTTAAATAATTTGTTAATCCTCGATGTGGAACCATGACTCCTTTTGGTTTTCCAGTAGATCCTGAAGTATAAAT
>NZ_JXIS01000255.1:0-321 GCF_000836715.1 Bacillus sp. L_1B0_5
AGATAGAGTTTTTAATTCTATCTTTTTCTTATATCCAATTAACTAAAAGAAGGGTAGAAGAGAATATGAATACATCTATGAAAAAAAATCTAGTAAATTTACGAGTTGATTTTGCTTTCAAGCGCTTGTTTGGAGTAGAAGGAAACGAGGAGATACTCATTGGTTTTCTTAATGCGGTATTACAATCCTCTTTAGATGAGGAAATCATTTCTTTGCATTTAGATGATCCGCATCTTCCAAGGGAGCAAAAGGATGATAAATTGTCTATTTTAGATTTGCGAGCTACTCTGAATAATGGTATAAAATTAAATATAGAGATAC
>NZ_JXIS01000256.1:0-432 GCF_000836715.1 Bacillus sp. L_1B0_5
TTGTCCATTATTTGCACCAGAACCTTTAATATAGATGTTTTTTGTGTTTTATATACAGCTAATTTACCTTTATATTCACTAATATCACTTATTAAATTTATTAATTCTCTTTTAAAATTAATATTCATATACGTCTCTTCAAAAAAATTCCGCATCTATTTTCCTCCACTGCCTCTGCTATATTCCTTATAAGAAAAGTTATTTTAATAATATATTACTATGAAAATAGCTCTTTTTGTAATTCTATTTTTTGGAATGAAAAAAGGGCTGCAAATTTAATACAAGTGTGCAGATTTAAAAAGCAATTTTACACTACAAAATAGCTAATAATAGTTGAATTTTTTGTTGGATATTCGTATATAATTTCATATTTTCAGTGAAGTATTCTCTCCAAACACCACTCTATTTAGATGGTGTTGCAAAACTCATAAA
>NZ_JXIS01000257.1:0-332 GCF_000836715.1 Bacillus sp. L_1B0_5
CCTTCAGCCGAACTTGGGTATACCTCCGAGATATAAACCTTTAGTGGTGGACCTTGTAGGACTCGAACCTACGACCGGACGGTTATGAGCCGTCTGCTCTAACCAGCTGAGCTAAAGGTCCTTTATGGTAGCGGCGGAGGGGATCGAACCCCCGACCTCACGGGTATGAACCGTACGCTCTAGCCAGCTGAGCTACACCGCCATAAATGATATTAAAATAAGTGGAGCCTAGCGGGATCGAACCGCTGACCTCCTGCGTGCAAGGCAGGCGCTCTCCCAGCTGAGCTAAGGCCCCATGTTTTTGGGAATATCGGGAAGACAGGATTTGAACC
>NZ_JXIS01000258.1:0-261 GCF_000836715.1 Bacillus sp. L_1B0_5
GTGAGCCATGAAGGATTCGAACCTTCGACCCTCTGATTAAAAGTCAGATGCTCTACCAACTGAGCTAATGGCTCGTAAATGGCTGGGCTAGCTGGATTCGAACCAGCGCATGACGGAGTCAAAGTCCGTTGCCTTACCGCTTGGCTATAGCCCATCGAAAAAATATCTTATTTTCAAAGACAAATGTTATTGTACCATAATGTCCAATAAAAAACAACTGCCAATTAGCAGAAGTTAAAATGGCGGTCCCGACCGGGGTCG
>NZ_JXIS01000026.1:0-118378 GCF_000836715.1 Bacillus sp. L_1B0_5
TGGTTCAACTAATAATTAGTGGGGGATGCCTCCCCCACTAATTAAAGTTTCACTTTATATTGCCAAGCACTTCCCTTGATTATATGATGAAATTAAGCGTTTGGGAAGGAGGGATAACGTTGGCAAAAGTACAAATTAAAGTAAATGATAATGGCTCTTTTCGCGTTACAGGGGACGTGGAATTAGTCGACTCACAAGGGAATGTATTCCCAGCAAAACCGGCATTTTCTTTATGCCGTTGTGGCTTATCAAAAAATATGCCTTATTGCGACGCTTCGCATAAAGGTAAATTCGAGTCCGTTGTTAGAGCACCAGAGGCAGAATAATTTTACATGTGACATGCACATTTTTTTGTGCATGTTTTTTCTTTTTAGCAACTCCGTTATATCCCTTCTCCTTACAACATTTCTAATACTTTTATTTCCATTCCAGCCTGCATATATTTTCACACAATTCTTCACATTCGAATATTTTTTACTAGCCTTTTATTTTTTTTGTGCTATAATTTGAGCAAACAGCATCCTTCGGGGTCGGGTGAAATTCCCAACCGGCGGTGATGAAGTGAAAACTTCTAAGTCCGTGACCCGTTTTCAACTCGAAAACGGTGGATCTAGTGAAACTCTAGGGCCGACAGTATAGTCTGGATGGGAGAAGGATATGTTTCTAGTTTTTTATATAGTGAATACACTTTTATTTCAGTATGCATATTTTTAAAGATTCATTTTGATTCTTTATATATGTTTAATTTTCTATACTTATTTTTTATACTGAAATAAAAAGAGACAACTAGCGTTTAAAAATTCGATATTTTGCTAGGTTTTTTCCTTATGCAGAAATATCAATTATCGTTAGGTTTCTTTCCTATGCTTTCGTATTCAAACTATATTTCTAGAAATCACGTCTCCCAAACCCCAAGGATATTAAATCCTTGGGGTTTTTTGATTTTTTTAGGAGAGGTGAAGAAAATGACAGATCAAGAATATATGAGGATTGCCCTGCTGTTAGCAGAAGGAACATCAGGACAAACAAGTCCAAATCCTATGGTTGGTGCTGTTGTTGTAAAAGATGGAAACATCGTTGGTATGGGGGCTCATTTACGAGCTGGTGAAGAACACGCAGAAGTTCATGCCCTTCAAATGGCTGGTCAGAACGCCAAAGACGCTACCGTTTATGTAACACTGGAACCGTGTAGCCACTTTGGAAAAACACCACCTTGTTGTGAATTGCTCATCGAAAAAGGAGTTAAGCGTGTTGTAATTGCTACTCTCGATTGTAATCCGCTCGTTTCTGGTAATGGAAAAAGAAGATTAGAGGAAGCTAGAATTGAAGTAACTACCGGTGTTCTTGAAGCAGAAGCAGTTTTATTAAATCGCTACTTTTTTCACTACATGAAAACGAAACGCCCTTTTGTAACAATAAAAACAGCGATGAGCTTAGATGGAAAAACAGCAACTGTAACTGGTGAAAGTAAGTGGATTACAGGTGAAGAAGCACGTGCTGATGTTCACCAATATCGCCATACACATGATGCAATTCTTGTTGGAGTAAATACAGTTATAGCTGATAACCCACATTTAACAACAAGAATTCCAAATGGTGGGAAACACCCTATTCGCGTTGTTTTAGATACCCATTTACGAACACCACCATCTTCTCATGTCATAACAGATGGTTTAGCACCGACATGGATTATTGTCGGTAAGGATGTAAAGAAAGAGAAGATATCTTCTTATGAATCTAAAAATATAGCTATATTCCAAATGGAAACGAAGCATATAGAAATTGAGGACCTTCTTTCCTTTCTTGGAGAAAAACAAATTCTTTCTCTATTCGTTGAAGGTGGCCAATCGATTCATGCAAGTTTCTTAAAAACAAACAATTTTAATGAAATTGTAACCTATATAAGCCCGAAATTAATTGGTGGGAAAGATGCTCCTACTTTATTTGGAGGAAATGGTTTTTCAAAATTACAAGATGCGCTTTCCTTGAAAATTCAAGAGATGAAACAAATTGGTGATGATATAAAAATTGTTGCGAATGCCCGAAACGAGGTGACGGAATGTTTACAGGAATTGTAGACGAATTAGGAACGATAGCAAACATGCAACAAAGCGGAGAAGCGATGAAATTAACGATTCATGCAAAGAAAATTTTATCAGATATTCACTTAGGTGATAGTATCGCGGTGAACGGTATTTGCTTAACTGTAACAAGCTTTACAACTAATTCATTTACAGTTGATGCAATGCCTGAAACGATGCAGTCGACATCACTTCGCATGCTTAAACCCCACTCTAAAGTAAATTTAGAGCGAGCAATGGCTGCAAACGGACGATTCGGTGGACATTTCGTTTCAGGACATATTGATGGCATCGGAACGATTTTAAATAAAAAACAACATTACAATGCCGTCTATTACAAAATAGCAATTTCTGATGAACTGCTGCGCTATTGTTTGCATAAAGGATCCATTGCTGTTGATGGAACGAGTTTAACGATATTTGATATAGACGAATCTTCCATAACGATTTCACTCATCCCGCACACAGTAAGCGAATCTGTCATTGGAGAAAAAAATGCCGGAGATATCGTAAACATTGAGTGTGACATGATTGGTAAATATATCGAACGCTTTATTACTAAACCTACAAAACGAGTAGGTTCAATGACTGAAAGCTTTTTACAAGAAAATGGATTTCTATAAGGGGGAAGCACAATGTTTCATCGTATTGAAGAAGCTCTAGAAGATTTAAAACAAGGTAAAGTCGTTATCGTATGTGATGATGAAAACCGAGAAAATGAAGGCGATTTTATTGCTTTAGCAGAGTACATTACACCAGAAACAATTAATTTTATGATTACACATGGCCGTGGTCTCGTTTGTGTACCGATTACAGCAGGGTACGCAGAACGTCTACAATTAGAACCAATGGTATCTCATAATACAGATTCACATCATACTGCGTTTACAGTGAGCATTGACCATGTTTCTACAACAACAGGGATTAGCGCTCACGAACGTGCAACTACGATACAAGAATTGTTAAACCCCGCATCAAAAGGCGCTGATTTCAATCGACCTGGACATATCTTTCCATTAATTGCGAAAGAAGGCGGTGTCCTGCGTCGTGCAGGTCATACAGAAGCTGCTGTTGATTTAGCGAAGCTATGCGGTGCCGAACCAGCTGGAGTTATTTGCGAGATTATAAATGAGGACGGCACGATGGCACGTGTAACTGATTTAATAGAATGCGCAAAACAATTTGATATAAAAATGATTACAATAGAAGATTTAATTGCTTACCGCCGCCATCATGAAACACTTGTGACGAGAGAGGTGGAAATTACATTACCTACAGATTTCGGTACTTTCCACGCAATTGGCTATTCTAACTCATTAGATACGAAAGAACATATCGCACTTGTAAAAGGTGATATTTCAATAGGTGAACCGGTACTTGTGCGTGTTCATTCTGAATGCTTAACAGGAGATGTATTCGGTTCACATCGCTGCGATTGCGGACCACAACTCCATGCAGCACTTGCTCAAATTGAGCGTGAAGGAAAAGGTGTTCTTCTTTATATGAGACAAGAAGGAAGAGGCATTGGGCTTCTTAATAAGCTTCGTGCTTATAAATTACAAGAAGAAGGATTCGATACTGTAGAAGCAAATGAAGAACTCGGCTTCCCTGCTGATCTTCGTGATTACGGTATCGGTGCACAAATATTAAAAGATTTAGGTTTACAAAGTTTACGATTATTAACGAATAACCCAAGAAAAATTGCTGGCTTACAAGGTTACGATTTAGAAGTAGTCGAGCGTGTACCGTTGCAAATGCCAGCAAAAGAAGAGAATAAATCGTATTTACAAACGAAAGTAAACAAATTAGGACACTTACTAAACTTATAATTAAAGGAGAGATTTATTATGGTATTCGAAGGTCATTTAGTTGGTACAGGATTAAAAGTTGGAGTTGTTGTTGGACGTTTTAACGAATTTATTACAAGTAAGTTACTTGGCGGCGCTTTAGACGGATTAAAGCGTCACGGTGTAGAAGAAAATGATATTGATGTTGCTTGGGTTCCTGGTGCATTTGAAATTCCTTTAATCGCTAAAAAGATGGCTAGTAGCGGAAAGTATGATGCGGTTATTACATTAGGTACTGTAATCCGAGGTGCTACAACTCACTACGATTACGTTTGTAATGAAGTAGCAAAAGGTGTTGCGTCTTTATCACTACAAATGGACATCCCAGTTATTTTCGGCGTATTAACGACAGAAACAATTGAACAAGCGATTGAACGCGCAGGTACGAAAGCTGGTAATAAAGGATATGAATCAGCTGTTGCTGCAATTGAAATGGCTCACTTATCAAAACAATGGGCATAAAAAAAGAGGCTGCGGCCTCTTTTTATTTTTTCACCTTTTTTTGTACATCTTTTATTAATTCATTCATCGTTTTTCCTTCTGTTTTTATATGAAGAGCTTGTGCTGTTCTCCATACATTCTCTCTTTTTTTCGCTTCTTCTATAATAATAATTTCTTTTCTAACTTCCTTTAAATCTTTTCCTTCCGTTTTCAATCCAAAATGTTCAGCTTTCGTTCGAAAGTGTTGTTCGATTCTTTGTTGCATCTCTTTTTGTTCAGGATTTTCAGCAGCCTTAACTGGATCAGAACTTATTGCTTTTATTAAAATTAAACAAGTCATAATCGCTAATATGTATTTGTACATGTAAAATCCTCCAACCCAATATAAATTACATATTTACTATGTACAACTAAGGCTTGGAAAATTCGTCCACAAAAATTCTTTTTTTCGTTCAAAAACCAATAGTAACAGGCGTCCGCAACTATTTATTACATTTTATTTACAAAAAAAGCAAACCCTTTTACAAGTTTGCTTTTTCATCTATCTTATAATGCACACTCTTCAATCTCAAATCCTAAATCTGCAATCATACCCCAGTCTGCAGTCGGCTCTTGTCCAGCTGTCGTTAAGTAGTCCCCGACAAAAATAGAATTTGCTGCAAATAAACCGATTGGCTGTACAGAACGTAAATTGATTTCACGTCCTCCTGAAATACGAATTTCTTTTGTTGGATTTACAAAACGCATCATTGCCAGTACTTTTAAACATTCTACTGGCGTTAACTCTTTTTGCCCTTCAAGAGGTGTTCCCTTTACAGCAACAAGGAAATTACAAGGGATAGAATCTGCATCTATACGTTGTAATTCAAATGCAATTTCAGCACGCTCTTCAATTGTTTCTCCCATGCCAAAAATCGCTCCAGAGCATGGAGAAATGCCCGCTTGTTTCGCTTTTTGAACTGTATCAACACGATCATCATACGTATGAGTTGAACAAATACTATCGTAATTATTTTCATGTGTATTTAAGTTGTGGTTATAACGATGCACGCCCGCTTCCGCTAAACGTCCTGCTTGATCTTCATTTAAGAAACCTAAACAACAACAAATCTTCAAATCTGTCGTTTCACGAATTTCCTTAACTGCTCCAATTACGTGATTTACCTCTTTATCCGTCGGACGACGACCAGATGCTACAATACAATATGTACCTGCTTTACGGCGTATTGCTTCATGTGCCCCTTCTACAATCTTCTCCTGCGTTAACCATGCATATTTATCAATCGGCGCTTCTGAAATAATAGACTGTGAGCAATATCCACAATCTTCAGGACATAATCCAGATTTCGTATTAATAATCATATTCAATTTTACTTTCTTACCAAAGTGATGATGGCGAATAATGTAAGCTGCATTCATAATTTCTAAAACTTCTGTATCATCAGCTTCTAATATCGCTATTGCATCTTCTTTCGTAATCATCTTCTCTTCCACTACGTCGTATGCAAGTTTTTTCCAATCCCTTTTTGTTTGTACTTGTTTCATTTCATCTCTTCCCCTCTTTTGTTATATGCATAAATAAAGCATGATACGTTGCCATTATCCCTTCATTTCCCGTGAAGTCTCTTTCGTATATGCGCAGCATCGCACGAAAGAGTGAGGGACTTTGACAATATGATCCTTCATTGCTATTAGTCGCTCCTACTTTTCGAATAGAATGCAGAAACTCCTTAACTTCTGTAAAACTCTCTATGTAACATGTTTCAGAAACATGCACATCCCCTGTTTCTATCTTGCATATATGAAGCAACTGATCTTTTGAATAAAAACGTTGACCAATCGATGTTTCATTTTTTATATTTCTTTCTTCTTTCGCACGTTGGAACGAAGTATGCAATTCTTGAAATGTTTCATGTCCAAACGTTGAAAAGAGTAATATCCCATCTATAGACAAATGATGAAATAAATTTCTTAACACTTGTTGTAAATTATTTAACCATTGAAATGTAGCATTTGAAATAATGACATCATATGATTCTTCTAATCGTAATCGCTCAATATCTTCACAGTGAAACGTTACATTTTTTACATTTTGTCTAGTTTGCGCAATCGCAATCATACTTTCAGCAAAATCAACTGCTGTAATATGTGCTTTCGGAAATAACTTTGATAATTGCTCTGTTACATACCCCGTCCCGCACCCCAGTTCTAAAATACGTATCGATGCCGTTTCACTATATCGTTCCTTTAAGATTGAAAGTAATGAATGTGCCATCTTTTTTTGTACATTTGCATATCGATCGTAAGATACGGCTGCCCCATTAAACCGTTTTTGTAGTAACGTTTTGTTGATCATGTCGTATCCCCTCTACAAATTGAATTATCTCATTTACACAATATTCAAAATTCTTTACACATAACGCATGCCCTGCTTCACTTACTACTTTCAGCTCGCTACTGCTATTCTCCGTCATACTACGTGCCGCAGACAATGGGCATATTACATCCTGTTCTCCGTGAATAAGTAGTATAGGTACTTTAATTTCTTTTAGTTCTTCTCTCATATCTGTTTCTATTAAATAATCCAAACCTAGTTGTAAAGACTGAATAGAATCACCTTTAAAACGGTCTACAATGTCTTCAAAGTTTTTATTCTCTTTTAGCTCATCTTTCGTAAACATATTTTCATAAAACCGCTTGAGCGTATCTTCTTTCCTTCTCGCCAAATTCCTTTTCAGCCGCTCTACATGCAAAGCATTCCATCCGTTACTGTAATCGCTCGTATTTGTAAATTTAGCAGTACCACCAATTAATACGATGCCTTTTGCCTTAATCTTTTTATAAGCTTCAACTGCTGCTAACGCTCCTAGTGACCATCCAACTAAAATTACGTTGTCATTATGCGCTACATCTATAATTCGTTCCGCAAATTCACTTCGTTCGTTCACATTACGCCAATCTATGCATTGAACAGAATATCCTTTAAAATACGGAAGTACTAAATCCCAAATATTCTCTTCCATTCCCCATCCGGGGATAAAAATAATCTTTAGCTCTTTCATACGAAAATCTCCTCTTCTTTCGCAATGTGAATAATTCGGTCAATAGCCCATTTTAAATCAGCTATTGTATGTTGCGATGTAACTGCAAAGCGAATTCGAGAACTATGAACCGGCACAGTTGGCGGACGAATTGCAATGGCCGCAATCCCTGCCTCTTGCAACCTTTTACTAAACCGTAAAGCATGTTCATTTGAACCGACTACAATCGGTACAATATGAGTTGAGCTATTCCCAATATCAAAACCAGCATCCCTTAATTTAGTTCTGAAGTATTCTCCATTTGCTATAAGGTTCTCTCTTCTTTCGTTATCTTCTTTTACAATTTCAATTGCTTTTTGCACCGCTCCTAACGTACTTGGTGGTAAAGCTGTAGTAAAAATAAAGCTTCTCATCATATTTTGTAAATACTCTATATAAATTTCATCACCTGTCAAATACGCACCATAACACCCTAAAGCCTTGCTAAACGTCCCCATATGTATATCAATTTTTTGAGCAAGATTTTTTTCTATATGAGATAACCCAGCTCCGCCGATTCCATATATTCCACTCGCATGTGCTTCATCGACTATAATGATTGCCCCGTATTTCTCTTTCAGCTGTACTAAATCTCTCAAATACGCAGTATCACCATCCATACTAAAAATGGTATCAGTTACGATTAATTTCCGCTTTTCAGGTGACGCTGTTTTCAACAGCTTCTCTAAATGATCCAAATCATTATGACGATATCTTTTATGCTCTGCCCCGCTTAATATGATTCCATCAACAATACTTGCGTGATTTAACTTATCACTAAAAACAATATCGTGCCGAGAGGCTAAAGAAGATATGGCACCTATATTTGCCGTATACCCACTATTTACAATTAAAGCTCTTTCAGTACCTTTCCAGTCACATATGCTTTTCTCAACCTCTTCATATAATGGATGATTTCCTACAACAAGGCGGGAGGCAGTCGCTCCAGTTCCATATCTTTTTGTACAGGCAATAGCAGCTTCTTTTAACCTTTCATCTCCAGCTAACCCTAAATAATTATTTGACGCTAAATTTAACATCCTCTTTTTATCTCGAATAAGCCAAGTCTCTTCTGCCTGCTCTGTTACATATAAATTACGATACTGCCCTTGCTCATGTAATTGTTGTAATTTAGATTGAAGGTGCGCCCGCCACGTTTGATTCATTTTGGATAAACTCCTCTAATTTTGAAATCATAATATGTTCTTTTGCAGATTCTAATACTTCTTCTTTCGTAAACTCACCTTCAAAGAATGGTAATAATCCTAAAACTGGTACCCCGCTCAGCTCTTCAATCATCTCTTTATTTTCTTGCACTCTTTCCATTTCACATTCTTTGCAACCTGATAAAATGACACCCGCTACGGTTAAGCCATGCGCCTTTGCGTAAGCAATCGTTAACACTGTATGATTTACTGTTCCTAATGTAGGACGAGCTACTACAATAAGAGGCAACTGTAATTCTGTTGCAAAATCTATTACTAAAGCATCTTCTGTATATGGGACAGCAAGCCCACCTGCTCCTTCTACAAATAAGCTATTAAACTCTTTTAATAGTTCATTATAGTAATCAGTAATTTCTTTTAACTTTACTACTCTTCCAGCTCTTTTCATGGCAAGTCTCGGAGCAAGTGGTTCTTCAATAGAATAAGGGCAAATTTCATTTTCTTGTGTCGGTACACCTGATAGTACTTTTAACCTTGCCGCATCTCCCTCAGGGTTTGATGCAACATGCCCACTTTGTAACGGTTTATATACCCCTACGTTATATCCTAATTCTCTAAATACACCTGCTATAGCACCTGCAACTACTGTTTTTCCAACTTCAGTATCAGTTGCTGTTATGAAAAAACCACTCATTATTCTCCCTCCGTAACATCTGAGATTGCCTTGTATAAGATGCGTAACATATCATCAATCTCATCAATTGTAGAAGCAAGTGGCGGCATAAATACAATCGTGTTACCTAGCGGTCGTAAAATCATACCCAGCTCTCTTGAGCGTTTACATACTTGAACACCGACTCTTTCTGTCCAGTCAAACGCTTCTTTCGTTTCCTTATTCTTCACAAGCTCAATACCAACCATTAATCCGCACTGACGAATATCACCTACATGTTTATAGGCAAAGAGCTTTTCTAATTGCGCTGTCACATAATCCGTTTTACGTGCCACTTCTTCTATTAAATTTGTTTTTTCATATAGTTCTAGATTCGCGATTGCTACGGCACACCCTAACGGATTACCTGTGTAGCTATGTCCATGGAAAAATGTTTTTTGTTCTTCATATTCTCCTAAGAAGGCATTATATATTTCATCTGTCGTTACCGTAACTGCAATTGGTAAATATCCACCTGTTAAACCTTTCCCAGCAGTTAAAATGTCTGGCGTCACATTTTCATGTTCACACGCAAACATTTTCCCTGTACGCCCAAATCCAGTCGCTACCTCATCTGTAATAAATAATACATTGTACTTTGTACATAAATCGCGCAGTCCTTTTAAATATCCTTTTGGCATTGTAATCATTCCGCCAGCACCTTGCATTAATGGCTCTACAATGATGGCAGCTACTTCTTCATGCTTTTCTTTCAACAATTCTTCCATTTCTTCTAAATGGCTTTTTACAATTTCCTCCTTATTATTTCCGTAAGGAGAACGATATGTATATGGATACGGCATTTTAATCGCATCAAATAAGAGCGAACTATACACTTGGTGAAACAAGTCTATTGCTCCTACTGAAACAGCTCCAATTGTATCACCGTGATATGCTTCTTTTAATGTAACGAATCTTTGTTTCTTTGGTTTCCCTTTATGCTGCCAATATTGGAAAGCCATCTTAATTGCAATTTCAACAGCGGTAGAACCTGAATCAGAGTAGAATACCTTCTTCAATCCATCTGGTACAACCTCAATAATTTTTTCTGCTAATAAAATAGATGGAACGTTAGCAAGTCCTAACATAGTAGAATGAGCAATTTTATTTAATTGCTCACGAATTGCTTCATCTAATTCCGGTACTTGATGTCCGTGAACATTTAACCATATAGATGAAACACCATCCCAATACTCATTACCATTTACATCGTATAGTTTTCTTCCCTCTCCACGTTCAATAATGACAGGATCTTCTTCTAAATAATCTTTCATTTGTGTAAATGGGTGCCATACATAAGCTTTATTTTTCTCTGCTAATTCTTCATATGTATAAGATGATTTTTCAATCGTTTTACTGTTTATTGTCACAATTGCCACCCCTAATGTTAACTTGTTTATAAATATAGTTAACATTAAATCCGAATGACTGTCAATTATTTTAAAATCAAATAGTTCTTAAAAAAGAACAACTTATCATACGATAAGTTGTTCTACTTTCCATGCTGTATCTTTCCAATTTCTAAAATAATTTCTTCATCTTTTTTTCCCTCTGTATCAATTCCAAGTTGCTTAGCGTGCTCAATTAATAAATCATGACGCTTCTCAAACCTAGCGGTATTCACTTCTTTCGTAACCTCTTCTTTTGTTTTCCCCTCAGTAGAAACTCCTAGTTTCTCTGCTGCTTTTTCCATTGATTTCTTCTCTTCTATTTCTTTTACTTTCTTCACTTCTGACTGTTGTATTTGCTTTTGTTTCAACTGCTCTGATTCAGCCACAAAAGCTGTGTAAATTCCAGCACTTCCTCCAATAACTAATAAAGTGGTAAAAAGAATTATTTTTTTCTTCACTCTTTCCTCCCCCTTTCAAATTCATTATAACGTACATTTTTACAGCGTTAAAAACAATTCTCCTTTATTTCCCTAAAAAAATATTTAATATTTTTATTGACATGTAAGATGAAAATATGATAAAAATTTAACTAACATCATATGAATCGGCGTTGATAGGATTTAGTAGTATTTCGATTTCTGATTTCAGAGAGCTGGTGGTCGGTGCGAACCAGTACAGAGCGAATTATGAATTACCCCCTGGAGCTTCTTTTACGAAACGTAAGGAGTAGTGAAAGACGGTTATAGACCGTTATGTCTAAAGAGTGGTGGAACGAAACTGTTTCACAATTTAGGGTGGTACCGCGAATTTTTCGTCCCTGCATATATTGCAGGGGCGTTTTTATTTTATTAACGCATATCATACGACCCTTTATTTTGTGATACATTCATTTCACAAGCTAGGGTGGTACCGCGATTTCTTCGTCCCTGCATAATTATATGCAGGGGCGTTTTTTTATCCAATCATTTCCGTATCATATAGAAGGACTAACAATTACCGGTAATTTGTCACAAAATTCTAAATTTTAGAAGGAAATATACAATATTGGCGAATTTTATATAAAAAAGAGCTATTTTACATTACTTAGGAGGGGAAAACAATGGTTTCAAAAATTGAGTCTGTTCTTTTAACAACTTTTATCTTTTTCTGCATTGGCTTTAGTGTTATTCAATTAGAAGTTTCACCACACATCCCAATTTTATTTGGTATCGTTCTTTTATTAGCATTTGGATTCTTGAAGAGAATCTCTTGGTCTACTATGGAGAAAGGGATGATCAGTAGTATTTCAGCTGGTATTCCATCTATATTTATTTTCTTACTTGTAGGCGTATTAATTAGCGTTTGGATCGCAGCTGGAACTATTCCAACTTTAATGGTATACGGCTTCCAACTTGTATCTCCAAAAATTTTCGTTCCAACTGTTTTTGTTGTTTGTGCAATTGTTGGAACGAGTATCGGTAGTGCATTTACAACTGCTGCAACTGTAGGACTTGCCTTTATGGGAATGGGTACTGCCCTTGGATACGATCCAGCTCTTATTGCTGGTGCAATTATTTCTGGTGCATTCTTCGGAGATAAAATGTCTCCTTTATCTGATACAACAAACTTAGCGCCAGCTGTAACGGGTGTAGATTTATTTGAACATATTCGTAACATGCTTTGGACAACAGTTCCAGCTTTCATTATTGCTTTTATCGCATTTTTCATTTTAGGAAGCGGTACTGGTGGAGACGTTGACTTCACAAACTTTATTAGCACATTAGAGAAAAATGCAACAATTTCTATCGTTACACTGATTCCTATTTTATTACTGTTCCTATTCGCATTTAAAAAGGTACCCGCAGTTCCAACATTACTTGCAGGAATTGTGGTAGGAATTATTATTCTCTTTATTTTTAAACCTAGCACTTCTTTAGCTGATTTAATGAAAATTATGCAAGACGGTTACGTTTCTAAAACTGGTATCAAAGATATTGATAGCTTATTATCTCGCGGTGGCCTGCAAAGTATGATGATGTCGATTGCCCTTATTTTCCTAGCTCTTTGTATGGGAGGATTATTACAAGGAATGGGTATTATAGCGCAGCTGATGAATATTATCTCTAGCTTCGTAAAAAATAGCACACGCTTAATTATTTCTACTGCTTCAACTGCAATTGGTGTAAACTTCTTACTTGGTGAACAGTACTTATCAATTGTTTTAACAGGACAAGCATTTGCTAATAAATACGATGAAGTCGGTTTAGAACGTCGTAATTTATCACGAGTATTAGAAGATGCAGGTACAGTTATTAACCCGCTCGTACCATGGGGTGTAAGTGGCGTATTCTTAACAAACGTCCTTAGCGTTCCAACATTCGATTACCTTCCATACGCAATCTTCTGTTTAGCTTGTCCAGTCGTAACGATTATCGTCGGCTTTACTGGATTTGGCCTGTCATGGAAGAAAGAAAAAGCAGTACCAGTTTCATAATATAACAAAAAGGATTACCAAATCGGTAATCCTTTTTATATTTCTCGACTATCTATTCGCTTTCTTTCTTCTAAATAACAGAAGGAATCCCGCTCCAACAAACGCAAGACCAGCTCCAATTGTAGAAGCAATACTTGCACCTGTTTTTGGTAAATCATGTTCATCTTTTTCAGCTTCTTTATTTTCACTTACAGTTGTTGTTGTTTCTTTTGTATTTTGATCATCTGTTGTAGTTTGTCCAGATCCAGTATTGTTTCCATCTTGCTTTGGTTCATTACCATTATTACCTTCTTCTGTTGGTGGTGTTGGGTTTTCTCCATTACCTGTTGGCGGTGTCGTTGGATTTTCTCCACCACCTGTTGGCGGTGTCGTCGGATTTTCTCCATCACCTTTCGGCGGTGTCGTTGGATTTTCTCCATCACCTTTCGGCGGTGTCGTTGGATTTCCTTCACCAGTTTCTTTATCATCATTCTTCTTCGTTATATCAATTGCATATTTAGCAAATTCATTTTCAGATGGTCCAACATATGAAATCTTTCCATCTGCCTTTATATACTTTTGTGCATTTGGTGAAGAATCAAATGTTGTATTTAATTTATCTGCAACAATCGGTTTAAACGTCCAATTTTTATCTGCTTCCGGATTAATAACTGGTGTTTCTTGCATATACTTCACAATAATTTGACGTGTTTCATCTTGTGATTGGTATACAACTTCCCCTTTACTTACACCTGGGAACGTTTGGCTACTTCCACGATAGTTATTTGTAGCGACGATGAACTCTTGCTTGTCAGCTACTGGCTTACCTTCATATGTCATATTTACAATACGATTAGCATTTGCATTTACAACTTTTCCATCTTTATCGTATTTCGCCGGTTGTGTTACATCAATTTCGTATTTTAAGCCATCTAAAATATCAAAGTTATATGTAGGATAGCCTATATTTACTAACGGCTGTTCTTCTGTTTTCTTTGGATCAATTTTATTAAACTGACCTGCAGACATTTCAAGCCATTCTTTCACTTGTGCCCCATTTACTTTTACAGCATATAACGTATTTGGATATACATATAAATCTGCAACGTTTTTAATCGCTAACGTTCCAGCTGGAATATCAGTATAATATGTTGCACCGTTTCGGCCACCTGCTTTAAATGGTGCACCTGCAGATAAAACCGGAATATCTTTAATCTTTTCGTATTCTGGTTTTTTAAGTTCTTGTTCTACATACCATTTTTGCGCATTTGTCACAATTTGTACGGAAGGATCATCTTGTACTAATGAAAAATAACTATTAATTGGTGCTTTCGTTTCACCTACATGTGTATTTACATATTCGATTGTCTTTTCATGTTCATCTTTAATTTCATTAACTAATTTTTGATCAGATGCTACTAATGGATTACCTTTACTATCAGCAATCGGACGAAGTTGCGGCTTAGACTGATCTTTTTGCACTTCCCATTTTCCGTTTACCTTTTTCAATTGCATATCAATAATACCTAAGTTACTACCAAAAACACCCGGCATTACAACTGGAACACCATTAAATACATCCTTCACTTCAGTATGTGAATGTCCCATTAATACTGCATTTACGCCAGGAACTTCTGTTGCTAAATAAAACGCTGCATTTTCCATTCCTTCGTTGTATCCACTCTTATCAACACCGGAATGAGCTAGTGCAACGATAACATCTACATCGTTTTTCATTTTATCTACCATTATTTTAGCTGTTTTAACGATGTCTTTCGCCTTTACCTTTCCTTCTAAGTTCGCTTTATCCCAGTTCATAATTTGTGGTGGAACAAATCCCATTACACCAATTTTCACTATTTGTTTTTGGCCTGCTTCATCCACTACTTCTTTCTCTAAAATATGATATGGTTTAAAATAATTTTCATCGTTCTCTTCCTTATCATCATGGTCAACTTTATAGACATTCGAGTTAATAACCGGAATTTTTGTTTTACTAGTCACTTCCTTTAAATAATCTAAACCGTAGTTAAATTCATGATTCCCAAGAGAGATGACGTCATACTTCATTAAATTCATTACACGATATAATGGATGTGTATAACTAGGATCCACACGATTCTTCGGATCTTTTATTTTATTCGCTACGTAATCCCCAAGCGGCGTCCCTTGTAATGCATCCCCATCATCAAATAGGACAGAGTTTTTCACTTCTTCACGTGCTTTATTAACGAGTGTTGCAGTTTGCACAAGACCTACTTTATTATCTGTTTTCGTTTGATAATAATCGTAATTCATTAAGTTAACGTGAATATCCGATGTTTCTAGAATTCGTAACTTAACCGTACTCTCCCCAGTGTTCTCCTCTGCATGAGCTGTTGTTGGCATTACTTGCGGTGCTATAACACCAATCGCAAGAGTTGCTCCAGCTAGCATTTTTTTTGACTTTTTCACAAAAAATCCCCCTTATACAATTACCAGAAATAATGAAATGAATCCCTATCTGTCTCTAACCACATACCTTTTTTCTTCTATTAGAGACACAATTTTCATTTCACCCTGCGCTAACGAGTAGTCCCCTTAAACGCTCGATTGATGAAGACTAACAATTAATAGGAAATAAAGCTCCCACTAATTAAAATTTCACCTTATCTGACATTATCATATATAAAGTTCTTTCCTATCGTCAATATTTTTTGACAAACTTCAACAAATTTTCTGTAAAGTTATTATAAACTTTTCATAAACATATAATATGCCCTTACATTGCTAATACTGCTGAATATGATACAATTACCAATTACAAGGAGGATGAATTTATGAAAAAAGTCATCTTAACAATTGTTTGTCTCCTCCTTCTGATCATTTCTTATTCTTATTTTGAAAAGAACGATGAGACAAAACAAAATGAATCTGAAGAAAAAACAGAAAAAACATCTGCCCCAAATTGGATTGATAAGCAAACAAACGAATCTTTTTATCATCTTGTATTAGGTGATTCACTCGCTAAAGGATATGGATCGACACAAGGTGGATTTGCTGAATTAGCTTCTAAGCAAATAGAAGCACAAATTCATAAACCAATTACAGTAGAAAACCTTGGGATAAACGGTCTTACAACAGATCGTCTCGCTAAAAAAGTTCAATCAGAAGATGTAAAGGAAAAAATTAGAGCAGCAAATATAATTACAATTAATATTGGAGGAAATAATTTATTTCGTTTAAATCGTGATGTTGGTGTTATAGATGGTATTAAAATATTAAATAAAGAAAAAGCCCATTTTGAAGCGGATATAAAAAGTATAGTAAAGACAGTTCGAGATCAAAATCCGGACGCTTTACTCATTCTCTCAGAACTCTATAACCCGTTACAACTCGATGACTCCATCGCAAGTTATGCAGATATGTTTTTAGATGGCTGGAATGAATCTGTTTATTCCATTTCCAAAGCAAATCAACCATCTATCGTTTTACCAATTCGCAAATTAATATCGAATGATAAAAAAGAGTTATTATTTGACCAAGTACACCCAAATGATAACGGCTATGCAATTATTGCCAATACATTTACAAAGCAAGTGTTATCCTACAAATATTAAAGCGACCATGAAACAATTCTATTTTTATAACATGTCTTTTTTGTTACAATGATAGTGGAAGGGGGCCTTTATATGGAATCACGCGAGTGGGAACGTATTGTTGATCATCTTCTTTCGCTAGTGCCTCTTTTTTATCGCAAATTTATGCTTCCTGGAGAATTTTCTTCTCAAAGACATATGCCGCCATCACATACACAAGTATTACTGCTTTTGCATGAAAACGGCACATTAGCAGTTTCCGAAATCGGCAAGCGGCTAGCGATTTCACGGCCTAACATGACACCTCTATTAAACAAACTTATTCAAGAAGAACTAATAGAGCGTCATTATAGCGAAAAAGATCGACGGGTCATTTTAATTTCTCTAACAGCTGAAGGGAAATTATTAGTAAATCAGTATCAGCAATTCATTTTAGACAAACTAAAAGAAAATTTCCAAACATTATCTGAGGAAGAGCGCGAAAAGCTCATTCATTCTCTTCAAACCATTCAAAATTTAATTTTGAAAACAAACGTATAAAGCTGCTTCTAAATAGAAGCAGCTTTATGATTCGTAATAATTACCATAGTACACATTGGAATATGGCCATGTTGTTAAATATGGTTTTTTTTCCTGTGTAGGCTGTTGTTGTGGTATTTGTGGTATTTGTGGTATTTGTGATAATTGTTGTTGCCGATATAATTCGTATTGTCTACTCGTATCATAAACCGGATAATAATTTACATATGGATATACTTGAGGTACGTAATAATAATACATTATCCTCTCCTCCTTTTTCTTAAACATATTCAAAGGAGAAAATGAATGTGACATTGTTTATAATTGTACAAGTGGTTCTCTCACTCGTTTCTTCCTTTTCTTCAAGCGTAACTTACGGTTCTTTTCGTATAAATAATGCACAACGAAATACGAAATGAGACCAAACACAACTCCTAAAATCGTCATTCCAATTAATACATACACTTCACTTTGTAATAAGCTCTTTAATATCGTAAAAATGTGACTTGAAAACAAGTCCGCTATCGTAAATGGTTCATGATGAATTTTCTGTACATGGAATGGATAAATCATTTTTCCTAGCGCATACGCAAGCGGAAATAAAAATACTGGGAGAAACGATATTTTCCCAATAATATTGCCAATAACTGCCGCAGGAAAAGATCCCTTTGCTAACCTGACGATTGGATAAAATATTACATATACGAGCGATGCCGTATAAATGACTAACATTTCTAAGCCGAATCCTATAGCAAACCCTAACGATACTTTCTTTGCGCCTTCTGGCGATCGAAGCAACTTATAATATTGAAACTTTAATATTCTCCACATCCGCTGAAAAAACGAATATGTTTTCTTAGTTGTTTTCACCCTCATCATCTCTTTAACTATATTTTTATAAGTAGTATGTCCTTACACACTCTGAAAAACAAATTTAGTTTTCTCTTTTATTATAAATGATATCGAAATGGTTAACCAAATATACATCCGACATTTTAATATAAAAAAACCTCCCTTTTAGGAAGGCTCTTCTACATTTTTAAATAAACTTACTAATAACGCTTTTTGAGCATGCAATCGATTACCAGCTTGCTCAAAGACGATAGACTGTGGTCCATCTATAATTTCTCCTGTTACTTCTTCTTCACGATGGGCAGGTAAACAGTGTAAGAAACGATATGTTTGCTTCGCATGCTTAACAAGTTCGTTATTGATTTGGTAAGGTTGAAATAAAGAATATTTCTCTTCTTCGTCCTCTTGCCCCATGCTCATCCAAACGTCAGTATAAATGAAATCTGCTTCATTCACCGCTAATTCAGGATCATGCAAAACTTCAATTTCAGCTCCTGTTTCCTTGGCAATCGCTAACGCTTTTTTTACAATCTCTTCATTCGGTTCATATCCTACAGGCGTTGCAACAGTCATATGCATTCCGACTTTTGCACTCGCTAGCAACAATGAATGACATACATTATTTCCGTCACCTACGTAAGCCAATTTTATTCCTTTAAATGTATTTATTTCTTCATATATCGTCATGAGGTCTGCCAATGCTTGACAAGGATGATGATCATCCGTTAAACCGTTAATAACAGGAATACTTGATTCCTTCGCAAGCTCTTCTACATCAGCGTGTGAGAATGTACGTATCATGATCCCGTCAAGATACTGCGATAATACTTTCGCAGTATCTGAAACGGTTTCTCCTCTCCCCATTTGCATCTCTTTCCCACTTAAAAACATACCATGTCCCCCGAGCTGTACCATTCCCGCTTCAAAAGATACGCGAGTACGAGTTGAATGCTTATCAAAAATAAGCCCTAATATTTTGCCTTGTAATAAAGGCTCTTGCTTATTCTTTTTTAAATATATAGCGAACTCAATTAAAGAAATAATTTCTTCTTTCGTTAATTCTTCTAGTGTTAAAAGATCTTTCGTATTTAATTTCGGTACTTGTACAGTTGACATGAAACTTCCCCCTTATATGATTGATACGTGTTTTGTACAAACTACTTTTTTTATTATATATACTGCCTGTTCTAACTCTTCATTCGTGACAATGAGTGGCGGTAATAGTCTTATAACATTAGGGCCTGCTTGTAATACGAGAAGTCCTTCTTTTTCTAGTTGTTCTATAAAACTTGCAACTTCATGCTTACACTCAATCCCAATCATAAGCCCCTTACCACGTATATTTTGAATACATTCGACATGTTGTAATTCCTCTTGCAACTTCTCTAATACGTACTCGCCCTTTTCTTGTACTTCTTTTAAAAACGATGGTTTTTTACTTACTTGCAATACTTCTTTCGCTGCAGCCATCGCGATGTAATTCCCACCAAAAGTTGAACCGTGTGATCCTGCAGTAAACGACGTTTCGAGCTCTTTCCGACCAATCATTGCTCCGACAGGAACCCCATTCCCAAGTGCCTTTGCAACGGTAACGATATCAGGCTCTATTCCCACTTGTTCATAAGCGAATAGTGTTCCAGTTCTTCCAATCCCCGTTTGTACTTCGTCTATAATAAATAAGGAACCGAACTTCTTACATAATGTTTCAATCTCTTTCAAAAAAGATAGATCAGCAGGTATTACTCCTCCTTCTCCTTGAACTACTTCTACCATTACCGCCGCAACCTCTTCATTCATTACTTCCTCTAATGCTTTAATATTGTTAAAAGGGATATGTAAAAAAGATGGAAGTAATGGACCAAATCCTTCTTTTACCTTATCTTGGCCCGTTGCACTCATCGTTCCAAATGTTCTACCGTGAAAAGACTGCTGGCATGTTACGACGAGAGATTTTCCAGTATGCTTCCGCGCTAACTTTAAAGCTGCTTCATTTGCCTCTGCCCCGCTATTACAGAAAAACACATAATCTAATGCTCTATTTTCTGTTAATAATGACGCAACTTCTTCTTGTAAGCTGTTTGTAAACAGGTTAGATATATGCCATATATCATCAAGTTGCTCTTGTACACCTTTGAGAACAGTAGGGTGACAATGCCCTAAATTACATACGCCAATTCCTGATGTGAAATCTAAATATTGCTTACCGTTATTATCAATAACTTTCGTTCCAGTTCCCTTTACAAACTCAATAGTTCTTCTGCCATACGTTTGAAAAAGATGACTTGTCATACAATACTCACACCTTTCGTTACCGTCGTTCCAATACACTCTCCTGTAACCTCAGTAAAATCTTTTGTACCATTCACAATACTTATCTTTTGCACTCCCATTTTTAATGATGCTAGTGCCGCCTGTACTTTCGGAATCATCCCACCTGTAATAACACCTGTTTCTATAAAAGTAACAATTTCAGATTTATCCGTTTCCTTTACCAAATTCCCTTCATGTAATATTCCATCTACATCCGTAATAAAAATGAGCTCTTTTGCCCCTAACGCGGCCGCTATCCCAGCTGCAGCATTGTCCGCATTTATGTTATAAATTTCATTACCATTTACCCCGATTGGAGCAATAACAGGAATATAATTCATATTCATTAGCCCTTTTAGTAAGGACGTTTCGACATAACTTACTTCTCCCACATATCCTATCTCCTCGCTGACAGGTTCAACTTGAAGTAAATTGCCGTCACACCCTGAACAACCTACCGCAAGTAAATTATGCTTTTGTAAATTCATTACGAGTTTTTTATTCGTACTTCCGCATAGCACCATTTGAACAACATCCATAACTTCTTTTGGTGTCACTCGTAATCCATCTCTTTTTTCTACTTTGATGTTGCAATCTTTTAATTTAGCATCAATTTCTGGGCCGCCACCATGGACAATCACTACTTTATACTTCTGCTGTAATTTCTTTATACAATCAAAAAACACATCATTTAATTGAGCCAACATGCTACCGCCGCATTTCACTACAATATATTCGCTCATCTTCCCTCTCCTTATGTACGATAACAAGCGTTTATTTTTACATATTCATAGCTTAAGTCACAGCCCCAAGCTGATCCTTTCTCTTCACCTAAATGTAAATACACATTAATGACTATTTCATCTTCTTGTAATCTCTCTTTCATTTCTTCTTCAGCAAATGTTTGAGGCTCACTATTTTTTAATACCGATATAGATTGAAGAGTAATGTCAATTGTATTTGGATTAATAGCTACTTCACTTTGTCCAATACTGCTAATAATTCGTCCCCAGTTTGGGTCTTCACCATGTATTGCTGTTTTCACAAGACTCGAACCGACTATTTGCTTTGCAATTTTTTTTGCCTCTTCATTCGTTTGAGCTCCTAGCACATTTACTTCTATTAACTTCGTAGCTCCTTCACCATCTTGCGCAATTTTTTTCGCTAAATCTTCACATACTTGCTGTAAAGCACATACGAAAGTTTCCCAATCTGTATGTTCCATATTTATCGGTCTTGTTTCTGATAATCCACTTGCCATAACGATGACCATATCATTCGTAGAAGTATCTCCATCTACCGTAATTTGATTAAATGTATGATTCGTAATTTGGGATAACACTGTTTGCAATACGTCATGCTCTATATGAGCATCTGTCGTAATAAAACTAAGCATCGTTGCCATATTCGGATGAATCATCCCTGAACCTTTTGCAACACCCGCAATCGCCACTTTCTTCCCATCAATAATCATTTCATAGCAAGTTTCTTTCGTTATAAGATCCGTCGTTAAAATTGCTTCAGAAAAACAATATGCTTCACTTTCTTCCTTCGTCGGTATAAGAGTTGCAACTCCCTTTCGGATTATATCCATCGGCAGTGGAACACCAATTACACCTGTTGAAGCTACTGCAACGTAATTTTCTTTCATCCCAAAATGTTCCGCCCCTAATGCGCGCATCTCGTATGCGTCTTGTAATCCTTTCATTCCAGTACAAGCATTTGCATTTCCACTATTGACGATAATAGCTTGTAATTTCCCTTCTGCCGTTATACTATCCTTCGTTACTTGCAAAGGAGCTGCTTGTATTTGATTCGTTGTATACACAGCGGCACATGATGCTGGTACATCACAAACGATTGCCCCTAAATCCTTTTTCTCCTTTTTTAAACCATTTGCAGTACCAATTGCCGAAAAGCCTTTCGGCGTTACAATTGAACCATTTTCTAATTTTGTAATAGACGCTACTTTAATCATCATGTCCCCCTTATAGATAAAGCGGCATATGTTGTAAACCTGTTGTCTCTTCTAGTCCCGCTATTATGTTTGCATTTTGAATCGCTTGCCCAGCCGCGCCTTTCATCATATTGTCTATAACAGAAACGACCGTAACTCTTTCTGTTCTTTCATCGTAAGCTATGCCAATATCACAATAATTTGAGCCTCTCACTTCCTTTGGACTTGGAAATTTCCCTTGCATACAAATTCGGATGAAAGGCGATTGTTCATACGTTTCTTCATACAATTTTTGAAGTTGCTTTATTTCCATCTTTTGTTTTACTTTTGCATAAAGTGTAATCATGATTCCTCGTGATATCGGTATTAAATGTGTGCTAAATGTAATTGGCTGTAATTCACTATTCCATTCTGTAAGCATTTGCTCAATCTCTGGAACGTGCTGATGCTGGTTTACTTTATAAATATGTAAGTTATCGTATAGCTCAGGAAAATGAGTCATTGTTGTTGGTGTTTTACCTGCTCCTGATACCCCTGATTTCGCATCAATAATAATCGAATCTTCTTCAATCATGCCGCTACGTACTAACGGCGCTATCGCTAACAATGTGGCTGTAGCAAAACATCCTGGGTTTGCAATTAAATTTGCCTTTTGAATCTCATTCCTTTTCCATTCACTTAATCCATACACTGCTTTTCTTAGAATTTCTTCTTTCGCTGCTGGCCTTTTATACCACAGTTCATATGACGAAGGATCTATCATACGAAAGTCTCCAGATAGGTCAATTACTTTTAAACCTTCTGCTAATAACTTGGGAGTTAACTCCGCCGATACTCCTGCTGGTGTTGCTAGAAATACGATTTCTGCTTCTTTTCCTATCGTCTCCACATCAATTTCTTGTAACGTATGAAAAAGGACATTTCGAAGATGCGGATATACATTTGTTATACACTCACCAACTTGTGAAAAAGAATGGAGAGATGCTATCGAAAAATATGGATGTTGTTCTAATAAACGAATTAACTCAATGCCCCCATATCCAGTGGCTCCAATAATTGCGACTTTCATAAGTTCCTCCTCATATCGATTCTTTAAATTAAGTATGATTATAATATTGTATATTTATAGAGTCAATTAAATATTTATAAATTTTTAAATCTAAAAAAACTTAATTTTACTAGAAAAATAATATACTTAACCGAATTTTTATACAAAAACAGTGCATAGTAGTTTTTTTATTTCACTTCAAGTACAATAAAACAATACATACGTACATACAGGCGAGGAAAAATATGAACGAAAAATTAATTGAGAAAATGATTATAAAAAGTTTTCAGCAATATCAATGCAGTCCAATATCAAAAGAAGATCAGGAAATGCTAGTGAAACATATTCAAACGGTGACTCATTCAAATATTGAAATTGATTTATACGAGGAAATTGAGGATATTGTTTATGATTATGTAACTGGAAAACAATAAAAAATAGGAGATTTCCATATGGAAATCTCCTATTTTTTACTTAATGATTTACCTGCTACACGTTCAAATAAACCTGGGAATAAAGCATAAAGTTTCGGGCCAATTCCCATCCACTTCGGTAAGTTTACTTCACGTTTTTTCGTGTGTATCGACTTTACGATTTGTTCTGCTACGTATGTTGGTTTTAACATGTAACGTCCCATATTCTTTACATATGTACCAGATTGATCCGCTATTTCAAAAAAGTTTGTATCTATCGGACCTGGATTAATTGCTGTAACATAAATATCTGTATTCGCTAATTCCATGCGTAAACTATTCGTAAATCCTAATACGGCATGTTTCGTTGCTGCATAAGCACTCGATTTCGGAGTTGCAATTTTTCCAGCAAGTGAAGCAATATTAATAATATGTCCTTCATTCTTGTTTACCATATAAGGTAGTACCTCTTTCGTACATGCTACTAATCCAAATACATTTACTTGGAACATATCTTTTACTTCACCCATTGACGCATCTTCAAACGTTTTAAAAATACCAAATCCCGCATTGTTTACTAATATATCAATACGTCCCACTTCTTGTAATACCTTTGAAAAAACAGACTGTACTTCCATCTCTTCACTTACATCTAATACATAATAATAGCAAGGCGTATTATAAGTTTCTTTAATTTTGTCTACTAACGCTTGTAGTTTCTCTTCTGTTCGAGCCATTAATACTGGAGTCGCTCCCTGTGCTGCAACTTGCATTGCAACTTGCTCACCAATCCCACTAGAAGCACCTGTAATGACGATTACTTTATTTTGTAAACGTCCTGTCATTGCTGTCACCTACTTTGCATAATAAATCAATTGTTGCGATGACTCATCAATCATCACTTGTTGATTATATGCTAAATAGTCCAATTGTCCAACCGTTTCTGAAATAGTAAGTGGTAATTGTTCTTTATATAATACTGGAAATAATTTTACACATACTTCAAATGCTGTCATTGGTTTTTCCTTTAATAACTCAAGCACTTTAAAAGCACGTGTTTCTTGCTTTTGTAATCTCGTTTCAATAAGTTGTTTCACATTTAGAACATCTTCCCCATGCCCTGATAAAATGCGTGAAATATTCATTTCGCTTAAACGCTGTAATGTTTGATTATATTGTAGTAATGGGCGTGCCCGTTCTGTTTGCCCTTCATATGGTGGTTCTAGTATTGGATTCGAAGAAATATGACTAATGAGAGCATCTCCACCAATTAATATTCCATCAGATTCTCTATATAAAGAAATATGAGTAGAAGCATGACCTGGTGTTTCAAGCACTGTAAATCCAGGCAAAGAATTAATACGATCTCCTTCTCTCACAGTATGCGTTAACGATCTATTACAAGAATATTTAAGTGTCCTCGTCGTCAATAACGACTCGTCTTTCAAAAATGCTACTGGCACACCAAACTGTAAGGCCGTCTCTCTAAAAAATTCATGATACCGCTTTAAAAACTCTGGATTTTGTGTGATCCAAGGCTCATTCCAAGGATGTCCAATAATATTCGTCTTCTCAGAAAATATATTTAAAAGTCCACAATGATCTGCATGATGATGCGTAATGACTACTGTTTCAATATCTTCTATCGTATGTCCTAATGCACCTAATTGACTTTCTAACGCATTTCTTGCCTCTTCTGTATTCGTCCCTGTATCAATTAATGTTAATGTCTCCCCCTCAACTAAAAACACATTCACAGTTTCTACTGCAAATGGTACAGGAATCTCCATTCGGTGAATCGCCGTCATGCTTAGCCCCCCTGTCTCTTTCCGGTTCAAAAATGAATACTTCTTCAGTTTACAACTTCTATATATATTTGTCATTATTTTCAGATAAAAAGAGGTGTTTCCTATAAAAAAACGAATGTATGTACATTTATAAGAATTTCTAACCAAAATTAAAGGAGGAACATCATGTCTATTCAAAACATTTCCTTTCTCGGTGCAGGCTCTATTGCTGAAGCTATTATTGGTGGCTTGTTACATGCAAATGTTGTTAAAGGTGAACAAATTACTGTAAGTAATCGTTCTAACGAGACAAGATTACAAGAGCTACATAAAAAATACGGTGTCAAAGGTACTCATAATAAAAAAGAATTACTTACTGATGCAAATATTCTTTTTCTAGCAATGAAACCAAAGGATGTTGCAGAGGCGCTTACCCCTTTTAAAGAATACATAAATAATAACGTGCTTATTATTTCATTACTAGCAGGTGTTTCTACTCACTCAATTAGAAAACTACTTCAAAAAGACGTTCCAATTATTCGTGCAATGCCAAATACATCCGCAACCATTTTAAAATCAGCTACCGCTATCTCCCCTTCGAAACATGCAACAGCGGAACATATTCGCACTGCAACATCTTTATTTGAAACAATTGGTCTCGTCTCTGTTGTAGAGGAAGAAGATATGCATGCTGTCACTGCATTATCCGGAAGTGGACCTGCTTATATTTATTACGTAGTGGAAGCTATGGAAGAAGCTGCAAAAAAAATTGGTTTAAAAGAAGATATTGCAAAATCACTTATTCTTCAAACGATGATTGGTGCTGCTGAAATGCTAAAAGCAAGTGACAAACACCCTTCTATTTTGCGAAAGGAAATTACTTCTCCTGGCGGAACTACCGAAGCAGGTATTGAAGTATTACAAGAACATAAATTTCAACAAGCACTTATTTCTTGTATTACACAGGCAACGGAACGATCACATAATCTTGGAAAAACATTAGAACAACTAACAAAAGAAAAATAGAAAAAGGAGCTCAAGTTTATTTGAGCTCCTTTTTCTATAATTACACTTAGTTATTGTTCTTCCCAAAAATCTCTTCTTGCAGGCGACGACCAGTCGGCGTTGCTGCAAGTCCACCTTCCGCTGTTTCACGAAGTGCTACTGGCATCGTTTGTCCGATTCTAAACATTGCCTCAATTACTTCATCACATGGAATTGTACTCGTTACACCAGCTAATGCTAAATCTGCTGAAATCATCGCATTTGCAGCTCCTGCTGCATTACGTTTTACACAAGGTACTTCTACAAGTCCTGCAACAGGATCACACACTAAACCAAGCATGTTCTTTAATGAAATTGCCATCGCTGTAGCTGCTTGATCTTGTGTTCCACCAGCCATCTCAACTGCAGCTGCAGCCGCCATTCCACTTGCTGAACCAACTTCAGCTTGGCATCCTCCTGCCGCACCAGAAATACAAGCGTTATTCGCAACAACCATACCGAAAGCTCCTGCTGTAAATAAGAATTCAATCATTTCTTCACGTGTAGGCTGCAATTTTTCTCTTAGCGCAAATAGTACACCTGGCACTGTTCCAGCAGACCCTGCTGTTGGTGTTGCACAAATAATTCCCATCGCTGCGTTTACTTCATTTGTTGCAACAGCTTTGCTTACTGCATCCAAAATCGTATCTCCAGATAAGCCTTTTCCACTCTTCATATACGCTTGAACTTTTACAGCATCTCCACCAGTTAAACCAGTTGGTGATTTCACGCCGCGAATACCACGTTCTACTGCTTGTTCCATCACGACTAAGTTCTTTTCCATACCAGCAATTACTTCTTCACGTGAAATACTTCTTGTTTCCATTTCACATTGAATCATAATTTCTGCGATTTTTACATTTTGTTCTTTAGCTTGCGCCACTAGTTCCGCTGCGTTCCGAAACATGGTGTGTCCCCCCTGCAATTAATCCATAATAGTTACTTGACAAATATTTTGTTGCGCTTTTATTTCTTCAATTACTTCATCTGCTAATAATTCATCTGTTTCAATAACCATAAGCGCTCTTCTTCCTTTTTCTTTACGAGAAACACTCATTGTACTAATGTTAATCTCGTTTGTAGCAAGGATTGAAGCTACTGCTGCAATAGCACCAAAGCGATCGTTATTTACAATAAGTAGTGCTGGACTTGTGCCTGATAATTGAAGATCGAATCCGTTTAATTCTACAACTTCAATTTTACCGCCACCAATTGAGCAAGCAACCACTTCAATTTCTTCTTCACCTTTATACAAACGAATTTTCGCTGTATTTGGGTGAGGTGCATTGGCATCTTCTTCAATGAATTCCACTTCAATTCCGCGCTCTTTTGCTATTTCTAGCGCCTCTGGAATACGTAAGTCATCTGTTTCAAATCCTAATATTCCACCGATTAGTGCTACATCCGTACCATGCCCTCGATACGTCTTTGCAAATGATCCATATAACGAAATGCTTACTCTTTCTGGTTCATGACGAAACAGCTGGCGAGCAACTTGCCCCATTCTTGCCGCGCCTGCTGTATGTGAACTTGATGGTCCAATCATAACTGGACCGATAATATCAAATACTGAGCGATACTTCATCATAACTCCCCCTAAACCTCTATGCAAAAATTTATTCTACTATTCTATTAACCTGCTACATCTGTCGCTTTTCCAGTTGTACCACGAATTTGTTCTGCTGTATGAATTGGATAATTTTCAAATAAAAGTAATCCAATATAACCTGAAATAATACCAGTTATAATAATACATAAGAATCTTAGCATTATTTTCATTAAAAAATGATATAAGATAATCCACAATAAAGTCTGGTAGCAATCCAAAGTTTAACACAGAAGCCATTGCAAGGATAGCATAAACAAGCGATATCTTTCCTATTATAATTCTCATGTTACTCTCTCATGGTTTAGTCAACTTCACTTGTTACGATAATAACTAAAAAGCATGTGACTTATCATAAATTATAATCTGCCCTCATTATAGCTTGTTTTTTATAAAACGCTTACTTTTGTTGAATTTTAAAAGTTCTGAATAAAAGTCCATTCCTGCTATTTGTATCACTTGTATGTCATCTGACTTATATAACAGTTTTTCTAAATAATCATTATTTCGTATTTTTATCGTATATATTCAAACCATTCTAATTTTCTGTATCATCCAAGTATAAATATAAAATAATAACAGTTTTATTTTTAAATTTTTTTAGACATAAAAAAATGGTAACCTATCGTTACCATTTTTTACAAAATTATTATTTTTCTACTGGGAATGATTTCAAATCTGTCGCTATTTCTGCATTAGAAAACAACTCTCTTGCCTCTTTCAATAATTCCTTATATGTATCTCCTTGATAGCGAGAACTAATGTGAGTTAAGATTAATCGCTTCGCATTTGCCTGAAGTGCAATGCTCGCAGCTTGCTTAGATGTGGAATGAAAATAATCATGCGCTTGTTGCTCATCTTCTGCTGCGAAAGTCGCTTCATGGACAAGTACATCTGCATCTTGCGCAAGCTCCCTACTCGCTTCGCAATATCGCGTATCACCTAAGATAGTAATAATTCTTCCTTTTTGAGGTGGGCCGATAAACTCATTTCCATTTAATATCGTGCCATCCTCTAATTCAACTACTTCTCCATCCTTTAAACGTTTAAAGATTGGACCTGGTTTCACACCCATCTCAAGCAACTTATCAACTAAAAGAGCACCTTGTATATCTTTCTCTACAATACGATATCCAAAACATTCTATACCGTGTGACAATCTTTTCGTTTCTACATAAAATTCATTATCTTCAAATACGGTACCTTCTTCTGTTATCTCCACAACTTCAAGTGGATATTTCACATGTGTCGTACTTACCGATAATGCCACTTCAATAAATTGTTTAATTCCTTTCGGTCCATACACCGTTAAAGGCGTAGTTCCTCCTTGAAATGAACGGCTACCTAATAAACCAGGCAATCCAAAAATATGATCGCCATGTAAATGCGTAATAAATATTTTTTCAATGCGGCGCGGACGTACAGATGTATGTAATATTTGATGTTGCGTGGCCTCGCCACAATCAAATAACCAAGTTTGTCCTCGTTCTTCTAACAATTGTAAAGCAATTGCTGAAACGTTCCTTCCTTTTGAAGGAACACCTGCACCAGTTCCTAAAAATACAAATTCCACTTTCTTTCCTCCAGCTCTAAATATACTCTATCTCTCATCTTACGGAATGTTATTTCAAATGGCAAATTGAATTTACATAACCAATCATCTAGACAACTATATAACACGAACATTATACTTAAAAAATTTAGCAATCGTTCGTGTTTTGTGTTAAAATGATTATACTACATTTTAAGGGAGCGTTTTATTATGAAAGAAGTATTTCGTTTACAAACTGATTTTTCATCTTCATTTGATCGCTGGGTAAGTTCTTTCGTGTCTGATCACCCAGCACAATTAGAATGGACAACTTTAAAGGAATTAATCCATGAATATACAACATCACATACAAATGATACGTTACCAGCATATATTTCTTCAGCTTTAACATATTACGCCCAACGCGTTTCAACTACAAACAGTTCAGAGATTGTTATTTTTGAAAACCCTACAATCTCGTAATCTATAATAAAAAAGCACTGGTTACAGTGCTTTTTTATTTATACTTATTTAGCAAATGATTATATTCCGTCCAAAAGTCTGTATACATACTTTGATCAAACTCATCTAAAATTACCTTTTCACTTGATTTATTGAATAATTCTTTTGCTTGTAGCGCAAAAGAAACAATTTGTTTTCTATATTCATTTCCATTTACTTCTATATGAAGCCCTTCATAGTATATAGCCTCTTGATCAGTAGAAATAACTTTGACAAAATCCTTTAAAACCACATTTTCACCTATATGGTTTATAGTCCAATGAATTGAAATTTGGCATCCTAACATGAGCATAGTGCCACATCCGTGCAAAATAAGCCCCTCTTCATTTTCAATATCACAAATATATTCTTTATCTAAAGTTCGTAACAGAGCTAAAGCTGATTCACTTATTCCCCATTCCTCATCCATACCTGTCTACGTAATAATCGTTCCAGCCACATTTAAATAAAGGGAAACTTTAATCAGTGGGGGGCACCGTCCCCACTGATTATTAGTTGAACCAATCGGGCTTTTACGGGCAGTTTGATCTCTCCCACCTAACTCCTTTGCTCTAGCCGAATTTTGAGGTGGGAGTCTTACTGCCCGTTAATGCGGGATATATTTCTCCATGAGAACATAAATCTTCCTGCTCATTAAACAACCACTTTTGATTCTCAATATTTATAATAAAATTTTGTGGTACCATTACAAATTCCCCTCTTATAAAAATATTTATTTTCCACATTATTTATAATTAATATCATGCATTTCATCCCATATATCTATTATAAATCCATTTAATATTTTAAAAACACAGATAAAAAAGATATTGACACTACGATTTTACAGTGCTAACATTCAACATGTAATTGAATATGGTCTCTGTTAGGTGAGGCTCCTGTATAGAGAAACGCTGCTGCCCAAAAATGTCGAGAGACGCCAATGGGTCAACAGGAAAGGTCGGAATGAAGGCCTTTCTTAACGTAGCTGGTTTCAGTACCTATGCTATACAGTGCTAAAACTCAACGAGGGAGAGGTGCATATATTTTGTCACACACAAAAACTGTTTTTATTTATGTCTACTAACAGTCTTTGTTGTGGACTCTTTTAACTGCGAATTCAGACCTTTACTCGTTTTGAGTAAAGGTCTTTTTACGTATCTATGCACCTTACTATGAAACAAACATAGCATATTCAGAAACTACTAAATTGTACGGAGGTGAGGAACAGTTGGCAATTGATGATTCGGCCCAGATACCCATACGTTTTACATTCATATTTCATCATGTAGGTAGGAAAGAAACTGTTCCTCACCATTTCAAATAGTTAGGTAACAGATTGTTTCCTCCTTCATGACAGAGGAGGAACTACCAATGTTTAATTTACAAAGACAAGAAACAAAGCATGCTTATGAGCAAGATAGCATGAAAACAAATAACGAATTGTTAGTGGAGGTTGCAACACAAGATGTAAGCTCTGCATTAAAACTTTTAGAAACAACACAAGATGGATTATCTAAACAAGAAGCGTCTCGTAGACTTTCTTTATATGGTCCGAACGAAATAGCTCATAATAAAATGGCGCCGTGGTACATTCAATTTCTGTCGGCATTTAAAAATCCATTTATTTTCGTTTTATTAGCTCTTGGAGCACTCTCCTTTTTCACAGATGACATACAAGGAACAATTGTCGTATCTGCAATGGTACTACTTAGTGCAACGATTCGGTTTTCCCAAGAATTTCGTTCTCAAAAAGCTGCCGATAAGTTAAAAGCTATGGTTCGAACAACTGCGAGTGTATTTAGAATAAATGGATTTGTACATGAAATAAAAAATGTAACGAATTTAAATCGAAATTACACAACAGAAATTCCAATTGAGGAACTTGTACCTGGCGATATTATTTCCCTTTCAGCAGGTGATATCGTTCCAGCTGATGTGCGTATTGTATCCGCTAAAGATTTATTTGTTAATCAATCTTCTTTAACAGGGGAAGCACTTCCTGTAGAAAAATACGAACACTGCTACCATACAGAAAATAAGCATATCTTACCGAAAAACATGAAAAAAAATTACAATCCACTCGATATGGAAAACCTTTGTTTCATGGGAACAAATATTGTAAGTGGTAGCGCAAAAGCTGTTGTCATCTCAACAAGTACCGATACGTATTTCGGCTCTTTAGCAAATAAGGTAATCGGAAAGCGTGTAGAAACAAGCTTTGATAAAGGTGTAAACAAAGTAAGCTGGCTCTTAATTACATTCATGCTTATTATGGCGCCTATTGTCCTTCTCATTAATGGATTCACAAAAGGAGATTGGCAAGAAGCTTTCTTCTTCGCTATTGCAGTTGCTGTTGGTCTTACACCAGAAATGTTACCAATGATTGTAACTGCTAATTTAGCTAAAGGTGCCGTTAACATGTCTAAACAAAAAGTAATTGTAAAACAACTAAATTCTATTCAAAACTTAGGTGCTATGAACATTCTTTGTACAGATAAAACCGGAACTTTAACAGAAGATAAAGTTGTCCTTGTTCGTCACTTAGATCCTAGTGGAAATGAATGTAATCGCGTCTTGCAATTTGCCTATTTAAATAGTTTCTATCAAACTGGATTGAAAAACTTAATAGATAAAGCTGTTATTAAGCATACAGAGGAAAACAATACATTTGATCCATCAGCTTTTCAAAAGCTAGATGAAATTCCATTCGATTTCGCCCGCCGGCGTATGTCAGTCATCGTAAAGGATAGTTCAGGTGAACATACAATGGTTTGTAAAGGTGCCGTAGAAGAAATTTTATCAATTTGTAACTACACTGAAGTGGATAAAAAAATAGTTACACTCACTGAGGAAACACGCTCAAATGTCAAAAAACTAAGCGAGACATTGAATAGTGAAGGTATGCGGGTTATTGCTGTGGCTTATAAAAAAGATAGAAAAATAAATGATAAAGAGTACGCAGTAAAAGACGAAACTGATATGATTCTCGCTGGATATATCGGCTTTTTAGATCCACCGAAACCATCTGCAGCAGCTGCAATTCAAGCATTACAAAAGCATGGTGTACAAGTGAAAATTTTAACTGGCGATAACGAAATTGTTACAAGAAAGGTTTGTAAAGAAGTTGGATTAAATATCGGCGAACCCATCCTCGGTTACGAGATTGATTCTTTACCAGATAAAGCATTAGCAAAACTTGCTGAAGAAACGACTGTATTTGCGAAGCTAAATCCAATGCAAAAATCTCGCATTATACGCGCACTACAAGGAAATGGACACACTGTAGGTTATATGGGAGATGGCATTAACGATGCTGTAGCATTACGTGAAGCTGATGTCGGAATATCCGTTGATACTGCTACTGATATTGCAAAAGAAGCTTCCGATATTATTCTACTCGAAAAAAGTTTAACTATATTAGAAGCCGGGATTTTAGAAGGGCGTACTACATTCGGAAATATTTTAAAATATATTAAGATGACAGCTAGCTCTAACTTCGGTAATGTGTTTAGCGTGTTAGTAGCAAGTGCTTTCATTCCCTTTTTACCGATGCTTGCCATTCATCTTTTAATTCAAAACTTACTTTATGATATTTCACAACTTTCTATTCCATGGGACAAAATGGATAAAGAGTTTCTAGAAAAGCCACGAAAATGGGATACTGCAAACTTACGAAACTTCATTATTTGTATCGGCCCAATTAGTTCTATATTTGATATTATCACATACGTAGTCATGTGGAATGTATTTGGCGCAAATACACCGAGCGAACAATCATTATTCCAGTCCGGTTGGTTTGTCGTTGGATTGTTAACACAAACTTTAATTGTTCACATGATAAGAACACAGAAGATTCCATTTATTCAAAGCACTGCATCAACACCAGTCGTTTTATTAACTGCTCTTATTATGGCAATCGGGATTTATATTCCATTCTCACCACTTGGTGCAGCCGTTGGTTTACAAGCATTGCCACTTAGCTATTTCCCTTGGTTAGTAGGAATACTATTAGGCTACGCTGTCTTAACACAATTCCTGAAAAAGCTTTATATTCAAAAGTTTCATAGCTGGTTGTAAAAATAAGAATGAGTGGGTATCCCCCGCTCATTCTAAAAAACATAATAGATACTTATATATGGAGGTGACCATGATGGTATGGTACGACATTGTATTCAGATTAGTTATCGCAATTATTGTAGGTGCTTGCATCGGAATGGAAAGGCAATGGAGACACCGAATGGCCGGGCTGCGGACAAATGCTCTCGTATCACTTGGTGCCTGTATATTTGTTTTATTATCCGTCATGCTTGATCATGATGCTAGCCCATCCCGCATTGCTGCTCAAGTTGTTAGTGGTATTGGTTTTTTAGGGGGTGGCGTTATTATCCGCGATGGTTTTAGTATTAGAGGGCTAAATACGGCAGCTACTTTATGGTGTGCAGCTGCTGTCGGTACTCTTACAGGCGCCGGTTTCCTCGTTACAGCTATATTAGGTGCAGCCGGCGTGTTACTAGCAAATATACTTCTTCGCCCAATTGCTCTTTTTATGAATAAAAAATCAAAAGAAGAATCACCTGAACAAACGAACTACTTACTTTCCCTTACTTGTTCAGAAGAAAATGAAGCACATATTCGTTTTTTACTTATGCATATGGTAAGTACAGAAGGGCTCAGTTTAAAAGAGTTGTATAGTGAAGATGTAGATTCTAATCAAAAAGTTTGTATACAGGCTACATTACATTGCAAGTCAAATGCAGCTATCTTAATTGAAAAAATAGTAAGTAGAATGCTATTAGAATCTGGCGTTACTGGAGCTGGATGGAAGACTTCTTTAGATTTAGAAGCGAGTTAAATAGGAAAGGTGTCATGATATTTACTACTTCATGACACCTTCTACATAAACTTATTTTCTAACTTTTGTTGAAACGACTTCTCTTGCTTACGTAGTAGTTGACTACCTCGTTGTAAAAGTGGTGTTCCATACTTATCATTAATTTGATCAATGACAGCAAGTAGCGGTTCTTTTTTTGCATCCTCTTCAAATGAAAACAAATCTAATTGTTTCACCGATTCTGTCTTCCACTCTATTTCAGTAGCTGTAACACCTAGTAAACGCACGGAATCACCATCCCAATGTTGCTTCCATAAACGGGATGCTGCTTGAAAAATATCGCGTTCTTCCCAAATCGCATTTTTCAATTGCTTACTCCGTGTTACTGTTCGCCTATCATGGTATTTAATCATAATTTGAATATTATAGCTGACAAGGGTTCGCTTTTGTAACCTTTTACTCACTGACTTTGATAAACGTTCTAACATATCAAGTAATTCTTTCTCTTCATCCATATCCTTTGAAAAAGTCATCGAGTTACCGACGCTTTTATGCTGTCCCATTTGACTCGGATCCACTTCCCTATCATCCATACCTTTTGCACGCCTTTGCAAATCAACACCGTGCTTGCCAATTTTAGAGCGAATGATATGCTCGTCTCCCTTTGCCAACTGTTCAATTGTCTGTATATGAATATCATTTAATTTTTCAGCTGTTTTCTCACCAATTCCATGCATTGCTCTAACTGGACGTGGCCAAATCAGTTCTGGAATATCGCGTTTTCGAAGCACGGTAATACCAAGTGGTTTTTTCATATCTGAAGCGGTCTTTGCTAGAAATAGATTTGGAGCAATTCCGATACTACACGGAAGCTGCAACTCTGTTAATAGTGCCTGTTGAATCATCTTTGCTATTTCAAGAGGCGAACCAAGTGCGTAGCAATCTGTAATATCTAAATATCCTTCATCTATTGAGACTGGTTGTATCTTTTCTGTAAAACGAGAAAGGACTTGAAACATTTGAAATGAAGCTTCGCGATATAATGTGAAATTAGGACGCCTTACAACTAATTGCGGGCATAACCTTTTCGCTTCCCAAAGGGGCATCGTCGTACGTATTCCGTATTCTCTCGCCTCATAACTACATGTTATAATAATTCCTTTTCTCTCTTTTTCATTTCCAGCAACCGCTAATGGCTTTCCTTGTAATGATGGATCATGAGCAATTTCAACAGATGCGAAAAAGCAATTCATATCTACATGCAAAATTACACGACCATTTTTCGGATACATTTCTCGCATAGTACTCACTCCCTAATCAGAACATTCGTTCTTTCATTATATCAAATTTTGCACAATAGTTATAATAATTACTTGTTCTTTTTTATAATCCATATAAAGAGGATACACATGTGAAAGAGGCTGATTATGATGAAATTAACTATATGTTCCTTGTAGTTATATTAATCATCATAATTAATTATTTACTCCTTCCAATTTTCAACATGAATACGTTTGGATTTTTCTCTCGTCTAATATTATATACTGCCATGATTTTTCTTGTATTGGCTTATACGCCTTGTAAAAATAATCGAATCAAAATAAAAAGCGTGTAAATCACAATTGATTTACACGCTTTTTCTATTCTATTACTTCGCTACTTCTTCAATAATTGCAACAACTAATTCTGCTGTTTTTGCTAACTCTTCAACAGGAATCTTCTCGTTTGTTGTATGAATTTCTTCATAACCAACTGCCAAGTTAACTGTTGGGATACCGTGTCCTGCAATTACGTTTGCATCACTTCCGCCACCACTTTGGTGAAGAGAAGGTGTACGACCAATTTTTTCAGCTGCACGTTTTGCAACTTCTACAACGTGATCGCCATCTGCAAATTTAAATCCTGGGTACATAACGTTTACTTCAACGTCTGCATGACCACCCATTTCTTTTGCAGTTGTTTCAAATGCTTCTTTCATTTTCGCAACTTGTGCTTCCATTTTCTCATTGATTAAAGAACGAGCTTCTGCAAAGATTTGTACATGATCGCAAACGATATTCGTTTGTGTACCACCTTCAAAACGTCCAATGTTTGCAGTCGTTTCAGAGTCAATGCGACCAAGTGGCATCTTCGCAATTGCTTTCGCTGCAATAGTAATTGCAGATACACCTTTCTCCGGTGCTACACCAGCGTGAGCTGTTTTCCCGCGAATAATTGCGTTCACTTTCGCTTGTGTTGGAGCTGCAACAACGATTTCACCAACTTTTCCATCGCTATCTAATGCGTAGCCATACTTCGCTGTAATACGCTCACGATCTAAAGCTTTTGCACCAACAAGACCTGATTCTTCTCCGACTGTAATAATAAATTCAATTTTACCGTGAGGGATATTTTTCTCTTTTAAAACACGGATTGCTTCGAACATTGATGCTAATCCAGCTTTATCATCCGCGCCCAAAATTGTTGTACCATCTGATACGATATATCCATCTTTAATAGAAGGCTTAATTCCATTACCAGGAACTACTGTATCCATATGAGAAGTAAAGTAAATTGTATCAACACCATCTTTTGTTGCTGGTAAAGTACAAATTAAGTTACCTGCACCATGACCAGTTACAGCCATTGTGTCATCTTCAAATACTTCTACACCTAAATCTGTAAATTTCTTCGTTAATACTTTGCAGATTTCTGCTTCAAATTTCGTTTCAGAATCTACTTGTACTAATTCCATAAATTCATTTACTAAACGTTCTTGATTAATCATAAGACTGCGCCTCCTGCACTACCATTATGTATGTAACACTATTAATTATAACAGAATTTCGCAAAAGTTTCGAAATACAAGACAAAAAACAGATGGTTTACATGTCTAGATAACCATCTGCTTTCTATTACTCATTTAACAATACCCAGCGCATATGATCCTCCCACACGCCATTTACCATTAACATCTTCCTAGACACGCCTTCATATTGAAAGCCTATCTTCGTCACTACTTGTATAGATGCTAAATTACGAGGCATAATTGGAGCTTCTATACGATGTAACTGAAATCCCTCAAAAGCAACTTGAATTGCTTTTCTAAGCGCTTCTGTCGTATACCCTTTGTTTAACTCTGCTTTATCTAATTTATAACCGAGTACACAAGATTGATAAATGCCACGAACGATTAAATTAAATGAAATGCACCCAATTATTTTCGTATCATCACCTTTTTTAAAAATCCATAGTCTGATGATTTTCCCTTCTTCGAACTCTTTTCTATCCTTTTGCAACTTTTTCTTTTGATAATCTAGCGTAAAAAAATCATCCGGTCTATACTCTTCCCAAGCTTTTAAAAACTCACGATTTCTGTCGTAATATTGAAGAACTGTTTCAGCATACGACTCATCAATTTCCCTTAAATATAAACGATCTGTTTCGTATATTTTCATCATCGTATCTCCATTCTTCAGCTTGCCCAACTAAAAATTAACAATATACCCTTTTACTATATTCTCTACACACACTCAAATTTCCTGTTATATTTTGCAACCCCTTCCCGAATTTTGTCCTCACTCTCCCCTTGTCCATAATTTCATTTCTCGTTACAATGAAATTGTACTGATTTGCAAGGAGGTATAACGATGCATAAAAAAGCTCAAAAAATTATGGTTTATGTGATGCTAATTTCTATGCTTGTAACAACATTACTTGCTGGCGCGAGTATGTTTTGGTAAAAAGGGCGATGTGTTCGTCCTTTTTTTACTTTTTACACATGACAAAATAAACCATCTCGACATCGAGATGGTTTATTTTATATAAAACACAATCGCTACAATACTAAAGGAAAATGACATTACAAGTGCTATTACAAAACTTGTATATTGTTTCTGCTGAAATGCCCCGATAACAAAAGTGAGATTAAGTAATGCCATACATACAATCGCTACAAGATAAGAACATATATTAAAAGTTGCCAATATGAATGTAATAACAAATAGAAATCCCATAAAAAACTGCATATACGAAAGTTTTGGATTCAAGTACATATGAGCAACCCCTTTATCTAATTTTATCTTTCTATACTTTCATTAACGCACGGTTATGTACACATGTCAAGACAACTTATTACAATAGAAAAAGCCAACTTTTTCGTTGACTTTTTCATATGCAACGGCTCCTTTTTCTTTTGCCAATTGCTGAAATGATTTTTTCGATTTCACAATCCATACTTTCGTTCCAATTGGAATACGATCAAACAAATATTCCACATCGTTTTTCTTCATTCTTATACATCCTTGTGAAATATACTTTCCAATTGAACTCGGTTGGTTTGTTCCATGTATTCCATATTTACTTCCATCAGTGCCTCTTGCATTAAATCCAATCCACCTTGATCCAAGTGGATTTTTTGGCGATCCACCTGGAATATCCTTCGCAATATAATACGGATCCTTCGCTTTCATTACAACATCAAAAGTTCCTTCTGGAGTTAATTCATTCGTTTTTCCTGTCGCTACTGGAAAAACCTTTTGAATCTTTCCATCGTCAATGTAAGCTAATTTATTCGTTGCTTTATTTACAATAATAAAAGGATCTCCGGCACGTGGATTATCCCCAAGAGGCCAAATCGGCGATAAAGAAAGACATAATATGATAGAGAGAAGATACGGCATAGATAATTCCTACCTTCTATATAAGTTCTTTTATATTATCCTTTCCCTTAAAGCGACTTTTAATGAGTAAATATTGTTCCATTTCATACACAAGTTGAACAAGTTTCGCACGTATCTCAAATTCTTCGCGTGTAGCTGGCAATGGCATGTCTCTAAATAATTCCCTCATTTCTTGAAGCTGCCTTAAGGAAATAACTCCAGTACTCTCAGGGCTAATAGCATTACCAATGTTTTCAACAACATCTGCAATCATGTCAGCTTGTTCATACGTCCACGATAAAGAAGCTGCTAGTGGTATCATTCTCTCTAAAATTTCGAATTGTTGCATACGCATATTAAAATAACGATAGTAATAATCATCTTCTCGCATAAATGCATTCTCAAGTTTTTTAAACGATAAATCTCTTGCTTCATTTAACATATTCTCGGTTTCAATGAGTTCTGCTCCACTCCAACTACTTTCTCGATTTCGTAAATACACAACCATTTCAAACAAAATCGTTTTAAAATTACTCTCTATTTTATCCTGATACTCTTTTAGCTTATTTTCACTACTCGGCATATACATATTTACTAATAACGCCACGCTAATCCCTATCGTTAATATAGCAATTTCATTTCCAACTATAAGCCATGTAATTTGCTTCAATGAATATAGATGCATAACAATAACTGAACTCGTGACAATACCTTCTTGAATTTTAAGCATTACTGCAGTCGGAATAAATGTAAGTAACAATATGCTAATTGCAAGTGGTGTATAGCCGATCGTTTCAAAAATACAAAACGCGAATACCATTGATAATACACACGCTAGAAAACGATGTAACGACACTTGAAGCGATTTGCGCTTCGTATTTTGTACACATAAAATAACTAAAATACCTGCTGAACTATAAAATTCTAATCCTAATAACTGAGCAATAAAAACTGCCGCGCCTGTCCCAATTGCTGTTTTTACTGTACGGTATCCAATTTTGAACATATCATTGCTCCTATATGTATAAACGTATTTACAGCTAGTATAAAAAAAGGATGACACAATGTCATCCTTTTCTACTTATTATTCACATAACCTTTTCATATTACAATATTTTTTGTAAAAATTGTTGCGCACGTTCACTTTTCGGCGCTGCAAAAAATTCTTCTGGCGCACTATCTTCTACAAGCTTTCCTCCGTCCAAGAAAAGAACACGATCTGCCACTTCTTTTGCAAAGCCCATTTCATGTGTAACGATAGCCATCGTCATTCCAGTCGTAACTAACGATTTCATAACTTCTAACACTTCTTTCACCATCTCTGGATCTAGCGCCGATGTCGGTTCATCAAATAACATAACTTCCGGTTCCATAGCTAACGCTCTTGCAATTGCTACACGTTGCTTTTGTCCTCCCGAAAGACGATTCGGATACGTATCTTTTTTATCTACTAATCCAACCTTTTCTAAAAGTTTCTCAGCTTTCTTTTCAGCTTCTTGCTTCGTTACCCCTTTTACATTGATAGGAGCATACGTAATATTTTCTAATACAGTCATATGAGGAAATAAGTGAAAATGCTGAAAGACCATACCGACATTTTCACGAACATGCATAACATTCGTTTTCGGATTCGTTACTTCTTCCGTTCCAATCCAAATGTGACCATTCGTCGGTGCTTCTAACATATTCATACAACGTAAAAATGTTGATTTCCCTGATCCAGAAGGCCCTATAATTGCAACTACTTCCCCTTTTTCAATCGTTGTTGTGATTCCTTTTAATACTTCGTTTTTACCAAATGATTTATGAAGGTTTTCAATTTTAATCACTTTTCTTCATTCTCCCTTCAATTGCCTTCCCGACTAATGTAAGAATAATGACTAACATATAATAAATCAGTCCAACAAAAAGTAATGGTTCAAGATATTTAAACGTTTCACCGCCTACGATGTAAGCACGGCGCATTAAATCAGTCGCGCCTATTACTGTTACTACAGCTGATTCTTTCGTAAGTGTCGCAAATTCGTTCACAAGCGCTGGTAATATATTTTTTAATGCTTGAGGGAAAATAATATTTCTCATCATTTTTCCGTACGGTATCCCTAAAGCCATTGCTGCTTCTGTTTGTCCTTTATCAACTGCTTGAATACCAGCACGAATCACTTCTGACATGTATGCACCTGAATTTAAGCTAAATGCAAGTACAGCTGCTAAGAATGCTGGTATTTCATAACCAATTATTTGCGGGACGCCGAAATAAATAATCATTAATTGCAATACAAGTGGTGTACCACGAAAAATTGATGTATAAAAATCTGCTGCTATATTTAACGCTCGTATTCTAGCAATTTTACAAAGTGCTAATAATGTTCCTAAAATAAATCCTGCTAAAGCTGATACTGCTACAATTTTCAAAGTAACTTCTAAACCTTTTAGTATATACGGTATCGAAGGCGTAATCGCCGAGAAATCTAAATTCATACTGCTCATTCCCCTCACAGAAAAGTGAAAGGCAGCTTATTTTTCGCTGCCAAACCATTTCTTCACTAATTTATCCATTTCTCCATTTTCTTGCATTTTTTTAATTACTTTATTAAATTCAGCTGTTTTATCACTGTTTTTCGGAAGGGCAATTGCTGCTCCAACTTCTTCTGGTGCTTCTTTAATTTCAATTCCTTGTAAATCTTTCATTTTCTCTAAATAATTTTTAGCAACTGTGTCTTCTATAATTGCAGCGTCAAAACGACCAGCTTTAATTTCTTGTACGATTTCTGGTATACGGTCACGTCCCTCAACTTTGAAATCTACTTGTTTTTTAAATTCTGCTGCTTTCTCTTCTTGAATAGATCCTGTTTGTACTCCTACTTTTTTCCCTTTTAAATCCTCTACAGATTTAATGTTAGAATCCTTTTTAGAAACGACCATATTTTTCGCAACAAAATAAATATCTGTAAAATCAACATTATTTTTACGCTCTGCAGTTGGCGTCATGCCTGCCATTACGAAATCAACTTTTCCTGAACTAAGAGATGCTAATAAACCACCAAAATCCATATCTTTCACTTTCACTTCATACCCAAGTTCTTTTCCGATATATTTAGCAACATCAACATCAAAACCAATAATTTCATCACTTTTTGAAGCTTCCACGTATTCATATGGTTTATAATCTGCTGAAGTCCCCATTACGAGTACTTTCTTATTTCCTTTTGTTTCTTTCGATTCCCCATTACTACAAGCGCTGAATATACTTACAATTAAAATAAGTGCAAACGATATTGATAATAACTTCTTCATCTTTCTTCCCCCTAATAATGTATATTTAAAAGTTTAATAGAATATTTATTCGATGTTTGTATTGTATCAGCACTTTCATTTTTATGCAATATATAAAATAAAAATAAATAAAATCACAATGCAAACGCTGTTTGTTATGTATAAAACAATGCATAAAATAATATGACTATGCATATCTCAGAAATTAAAATAATAAATAAAAAAAGACGGCACATCCACTTGATTGTGGACGTGCCGCCTTTTTTCTTATTTTTTATAGTTCTTCACAATTCTCTTCGAAATACGATTGTAGTTTCGCAATAACTTGCATCGGTTCATGCCCTTCAATTTCATGACGCTCTACCATCGTTACAATTTTTCCATCTTTTAATAAAGCAAATGATGGAGAAGAAGGTGGGTACCCTTCGAAATATTCACGCGCTCTTGCTGTCGCTTCTTTATCTTGACCTGCAAACACCGTTACAAGGTGGTTAGGACGTTTATCATAATGTACGGAATGCGCAGCAGCAGGACGAGCAATACCACCTGCACAACCACATACAGAGTTTACCATTACAAGTGTTGTTCCATTTCTTTTAAACGCTTCTTCTACCGCTTCCGGCGTCGTCAATTCTGTATATCCAGCAGAGACAATCTCTTCACGCGCTTGGCGAACAACATCATTCATAAAAAAGTTAAAATTAATCACTCTTTTCCCTCCTCTAAAACTACCTATTTGTATCTTACCAGTTAATGTTTATGAAATACAAGTAAGTTTACTTGTATTTAAGTATAGAAAAGGTGTTAGAGCACTTGCTCTAACACCTTTTCTTTAATGACCACGATGTTTTTGCTTTGCTTTTTGTACTTTAATTAAACGTCTTCTTTCTTTTTCAGCTTCTCGCTTCTCTTTAGACTGCACTTTCTTTTCTTGTTTATGCAATTCATAAGATAAACTAATCGCCTCTTGCGCCTTAGTAAAACGTTTAACATTTGTTTCTTTTGCTACTTGTCGTATGATACGCTTTATGTTTTTAGGACGCTGTTTTTCTTTAACTTCTACACCACATTTTGCAAAATGCTGAAAGTGCTCTAAAAGTGAACCATTCACAAACATAAGCACTTCTTCATCTGACGGTTCCGTTCCAAAAATATACCTCGCTCCATACAATTTCCCTTGTTCTTTGCATGTAATAATTCCAACAAAAAATTGGCCATCATGATATACTGTCAACTCCATTGACAGCCCCTCCTTTAAAAAATTAGAAATACGGGACATCCCGGAGGGGAAGGTTACTGACATGAAATCATGCGTCTGGACTACCAACCAGAGCTGTGTTTTTGTATTTCTTTCACTATTATTATATCTTTTTTTCCATAATCTTCATATACTCAGCAATCATTTTTTTATGCGATCCTACAATATAGTCAGGTAGTTCTGTTACTGAAAAGAATTTAAGCTGAACTGCTTCTTCTTTATTCATAACAAAATCCCCTTCATATTCATCCGTATAATAGGCGGTTGTTACAGATTGAAATTCATCACCGTTTGCTAATTTTGTAAAGTAGTTCGCTCCAGAAAATACATTGATTAGTCGCAAGTTCTTCACTCTTATTCCTGTCTCTTCATATACTTCACGATAAGCTGTTTCTTCTGGTGATTCACTAAGCTCCATTAGCCCGCCAGGTAGCCCCCATTTTCCGTACGGCTCTGTCCGCTGCTGCAATAAAACATAACCATTTTCATTTATAACGAGTACAACAGCACCAACTAAAATTAAAGGGCGATGACCAACTATTTTTCGTAATTCTTCTACATATCCCACCGTATCGCCTCCTTTTTCGTTGTCCACACTATTGTATCATATGTATGAAACGACAAAATGCGTATATTTTTCATTTTTTTAACAAAATATTTATTTTATGTGATTCATCTACTGTAGCTAACATAATGGATTCAATTTCCGCACTCTTCTCTAAAAACTCTTTTGCCCACTCTTCTGTTTTTCCTATTAAAGCGAGAACGTCCTGCTGAATCCTTCCATCTTTCACTAAAATAAAAGAAACTGGAGACCTTCTCCCCGCCACTTTTAGATCACGCCGGGAAGCTGCTTCATATTCTGGATACTGAAATATAGAAACAACGCCACTCGCTTCCCATAATGCTAATTTAACCGTTTGAATATCGCTCACATTTCGCATGCGAAGTTCCGAAAATAAATATTCCGCCGTAATTCTCGCCTTTTTCAAATTGCTAAAATCAATGGAACCATTGTGTATAAGAACAATAGGTGCTGGCTCTAAAAAACGTCTCCATCTATCCCATTTCAACATTAAAATAGAGCTTACAATATGAAGTACAACTAGTATAAAAGTTGTAATCATTGAACCAAGTAATCCGACTTTTTCATCAGATAGTGCATTAGAAATATTCCCACCAAGCAATAATACTAATACAACATCTAAAAAGCGCAGCTGCGCGATGGATCTTTGCCCCATTGCTTTCGCAACTAATATTAAAAATATGTACGCTATTATAGCTCGAACAACCCATTCACCAATCGAAAGATGCCTTGCTCCTTCAAAAATATGCATATGCATCACTTTGCACTCCTTACATCCCAAACTGCTAGTCTGTTTTAGTTTGCAACGTTTATGAGCATATATGTAAAAAAGCTGGTTCGTTTAAAAACGAACCAGCTTTTTTTACTTAACTGAAAACATATATTTTTTATACGTTTTCCGTACCGATAGTATGAGCCCCATCATAATCATATTCGAGAATAAGGAACTTCCCCCGTACGATAAGAAAGGTAATGCAATACCTTTTACAGGCATTAATCCAACGATCATACCAATGTTTTGGAATATTTGAACCGTTAATATACCGATTGATCCAGCGCATAATAATGTACCAAATATATTATCAGCGGAATAACCAATAATAATTGTTCGATATAGTAGTAATAGGAACAAGAACACAACTAACGCCGCGACTATAAATCCACCTTCTTCGGCAATTGTAGCGAAAATAAAGTCAGTATGTTTCTCTGGGATATAGACGCTTCCTCCCCCAAACCCTTTACCTTCCATTCCTCCACTACCTACAGCTAAAATCGATTGCTGCGTTTGATAACCTTGATCTGCATTTTCAAATGGATTTAACCAACCTACAATACGCGACTGTTGGTGAGGTTTTAGTAAAGTAACTAAATTATTATAGAAAAAATCTTGATACTTAAAGAAAATAAATATTAAAGCAGATAGTATGGTCAACGGAATAACTGTACATAATGCTATCAATTTCTTTTGAATACCTGACATAAATAAAATACATGCAATAGCAGCAGCATATAAGAACACCATACCTGTATCCGGTTGACTATATACAACCGCCATAGGTGGCAGTGACACTAGCATAATTTTACCTACTAGCTTTAAATCTGTTTGGAATGTCCTTGCCATATACTGTGCATTATGTTTCACTGCTATACTCGCTACTACAAGTAGCAATGCAATTTTGAAAAACTCAGACGGCTGAATTTGTCCAAATACTGGGAAAACAAACCATCTTTTTGCACCTAATTTTTCAGGTGTAAAACCTGATGGTGGTAATACTTTCAAAAGAATAAGTGAAGCAAACCCGGCAATATAAAGCGGCCAAGATAATTTTTGTAACTGATCTAAATCAATGCTTGCAACAAGAAGTAACAATACAACCCCAATTATGTAGTTAACACCTTGTTTCATAGCAAAGTTTGCAGCTCCATACTGTCCCGTTTGCTGACTGCTATATATAGCAGCTATACTCGTCACACATAGTGCACACAAAATTAAAATTAATTTTACATCTAAACTTTTTAGAAACTCGGTACTTCTTTTCATGACATCCTCCTGAAACATTGTTACGGCAAAAATAAAAAACCAGGAGTCAACATTCTTCATGTTTTGACGACTGATTACACATTATCTATAAAACACTTATATAGAATAACTCTCTTTTTCATACAATACAATATATTATACTACAGTTTCATCAGTAAGATTTGCCAAAAAAATTATTCTTTTCTTATTTTATATCCATATACCATATATCAGCAATGTATTTTCGTAAATTCCTAATACATAATCGTTTATTGTAAGATTACTGGGAAAGGTATTTATACATATAGTAGGATGTAGATGAAGAAATAAGATAATAAAAAGCTCGCATAAGCGAGCTTTTTATTAATATACAGATGTATTATTTTCTGACATGTTTTCTAAAATTTCTTTAACACGTCCTAAGAACTTACCACAAATTAAACCATCAAGTACGCGGTGATCAAGTGATAAACATAAGTTAACCATGTCACGAGCACCGAACATACCGTTATCCATAATTACTGGGCGTTTTACAATTGATTCAACTTGTAAAATAGCCGCTTGTGGGTAATTAATAATACCCATAGATTGAACAGAACCGAATGATCCTGTGTTATTAATTGTAAATGTTCCACCTTGCATTTCGTCTGCTTTTAACGATTTCGTGCGTACTTTTCCTGCAAGTTCTGTAATTTCACGAGCGATACCTTTAATTGTTTTCTCGTCCGCTTGCTTAATTACTGGTACAAATAGTTCTTCCTCTGTTGCAACAGCGATAGAAAGGTTAATATCTTTCTTCTGAACAATTTTATCGCCAGCCCACATTGAATTAATTTGAGGATACTCTTTTAACGCTTGTGCCACTGCTTTTACGAAGAAAGCAAAGAACGTTAAGTTAAAGCCTTCACGCTTCTTAAAGTCACCTTTAATTGAGTTACGGTATGACACAAGGTTTGTCACATCTACTTCAATCATCATCCAAGCATGTGGTGCTTCATGTTTACTACGTAACATGTTTGCTGCGATTGCTTTACGCACACCTGTGACTGGAATTTCGATATCTCCAGGCATTGTAGGTACAGAAACTGGTTTCGCAGCTTCTACTTTTTGCGCTACTGGTGCTGCTTTTGGTGCTTCTGGGCGAGCTTCTACTACCGCCGCTACAGCTTTCTCTTTTTTCGCACCTGCTTGCGGAATATTTCCAGATTCCACTAGCTTTAAAATATCTTTACGAGTGATACGGCCATTTGCTCCCGTACCTTCTACTAAATCTAAATCAACGTTATGCTCACCCGCAAGTTTTAACACAGCTGGTGAAAAACGTGGCTTTCCATCAGTTGGTTGTTTTACTTTCGGTGCTTTTTCAGGCGTAATTGCTGCTGCCTTTGGTTCTTCTTTCGTTTTTTCCTCAACAGCTGTTGCTGCTACTTCGTCTGCGCCTTCTACTTGAATCACACAAACTACTTCACCTACAGCTAACGTATCACCTTCACCAGCTATTAACTCTTTCACAATACCAGTGAAAGAAGATGGTACTTCAGCATTTACTTTATCAGTCATTACTTCTGCAAGCGGATCATACTTGTTTACGTGATCGCCAACATTAACGAGCCATTTACTAATTGTGCCCTCTGTAACGCTCTCCCCGAGCTGAGGCATTGTAATATTTTCTACAGCCATGTATAGTCCCCCCGATTAAAATTCCGCAAGTTCACGCATTGCTTTTTCAACTTTATCTGGATTTACCATAAAGAATTTTTCCATTGTTGGTGCATATGGCATTGCTGGAACGTCTGGACCTGCAAGACGTGCGATTGGCGCATCTAGATCAAATAGACAGTTTTCAGCAATAATTGCTGCCACTTCACTCATAATGCTTCCTTCTTTATTGTCTTCTGTTACAAGAAGAACTTTACCTGTTTTAGAAGCCGCTTCAATGATTGCTTCTTTATCTAATGGATATACAGTACGTAAATCAAGAATGTGTGCAGAGATGCCATCTTGTGCTAACTTTTCAGCTGCTTGAAGAGCAAAATGAACACATAATCCGTACGTGATAACTGTAATATCATCACCTTCACGTTTTACATCTGCTTTTCCGATTGGTAATACGTAGTCATCCTCTGGCACTTCACCTTTAATTAAACGATATGCACGTTTATGTTCGAAGAATAATACTGGATCTTCATCACGAATGGCTGCTTTTAATAAGCCTTTTGCATCATATGGTGTAGAAGGGATAACGATTTTTAAACCTGGTTGGTTTGCAAACATCGCTTCTACAGATTGTGAATGATACAATGCACCGTGAACACCCCCACCAAATGGTGCACGGATTGTAACTGGACAAGTCCAATCATTATTAGAACGATAACGAATTTTTGCTGCCTCAGAAACAATTTGGTTTACTGCTGGCATGATGAAATCAGCAAACTGCATTTCAGCGATTGGACGCATACCATACATTGCTGCACCAATTGCTACCCCAGCAATTGCAGATTCTGCAAGCGGTGCATCAAGCGCACGATCTTCACCAAATTGATCATACAAACCGTGTGTCGCTTTAAATACGCCACCTTTTTTACCAACATCTTCTCCTAAAACGAATACTTTTTCATCGCGTTCCATTTCTTCGCGCATTGCTAATGTAATAGCATCAATATAAGACATTACAGCCATGAAACGTTCCCCCTATTCTGCGTATACGTGCTTCAATGCATCTTCAGGTGCTGCATACGGAGCATTTTCTGCATATTCTGTTGCTTCATTTACGATATGCATAATTTCGTCTAACATTTGTTTTTCCGATTCCTCAGTTAACACACCAGCTTCTTTTAAATAAGCCGCGAATGTTATAATTGAATCTTTTTTCTTTGCTTCTTCTACTTCTTCTTTATCACGATAAACACGATCATCATCGTCACTAGAATGTGCTGTTAAACGATATGATACTGTTTCAATTAAAGTTGGGCCTTCACCACGACGACCGCGATCTGCTGCTTCTTTTACAGCTTTATATACTGCAAGCGGATCGTTTCCGTCTATTGTATATCCAGGCATACCATAACCAATTGCACGATCTGATACGTTTTTACATGCTAATTGTTTTTCAACTGGAATAGAGATTGCATATTTGTTATTTTCACACATAAAAATAACAGGTAGTTTGTGTACACCAGCAAAGTTTGCCCCTTCATGGAAGTCACCTTGGTTTGAAGAACCTTCTCCAAATGTAACGAACGTTACTAAATCTTTCTTCTCCATTTTTCCAGCTAGTGCAATACCAACTGCATGTGGTACTTGCGTTGTTACTGGAGATGAACCTGTAACAATACGATTTTTCTTTTGACCGAAGTGACCAGGCATTTGACGACCACCAGAGTTTGGATCTCCAGCTTTTGCGAAAGCAGACAACATAAGCTCTTTAGCTGTCATACCAAATGCTAGTACAACACCCATATCACGGTAGTATGGTAATGCATAGTCTTTCTCTCTATCAAGAGCGAACGCCGCTCCAACTTGTGCAGCCTCTTGTCCTTGACAAGAAATTACGAATGGAATTTTTCCAGCACGGTTTAATAACCACATACGTTCGTCGATTTTACGTGCAAGTAACATCGTACGGAACATTTCTAATACTTGCTCATCACTTAAGCCAAGCTCTTCATGGCGCTTTTCTTTTACTTCTGCCATTTTTCATAACCTCCTAAATCCACATTTTTATGCGTGTAACGCTCTTCCATCTACAGCAAGTGCTGCTTCACCAATCGCCTCAGATAATGATGGATGCGGATGAATTGTATGTGCTACTTCCCAAGGTGTTGCATCAAGTACTCTTGCAAGACCAGCTTCAGAAATCATATCTGTTACATGTGGTCCAATCATATGAACACCAAGAATGTCATTTGTCTCTTCATCAACTACAAGTTTTACGAAACCATCTGATTCTCCGTATACAAGTGCTTTTCCGATTGCGCGGAATGAGAACTTACCTACTTTTAACTTATAGCCTTTTTCTTTCGCTTCTTGTTCTGTTAAACCGACAGAAGCAACTTCTGGACTGCTATATACGCATTTTGATACCATAGAGTAATCAATTGGTGTAACTTCTTTCCCTGCAATATGTTCTACTGCAGCAATCCCTTCATGAGAAGCAACGTGAGCAAGTTGCAAACCACCGATTACATCTCCAATTGCGTAAATATGCGATTCTTTCGTTTGATAAAACTCATTTGTTTGAATGTATCCTTTTTCCACAACGATATCTGTGTTCTCTAAGCCAATATTTTGTGTATTCGCTTGTCTTCCTACAGATACAAGCATTTTTTCAGCTTTAAATTCTTTATTCTCACCGTTATGTTCAGCTTGGATTGTTACTCCATTATCTTTTACCAATGTTTCTGGTAATACTTTTGCACCAGTTACCACTTTAATACCTTTTTTCTTGAATAGACGTTGCATTTCTTTTGAAACGTCCTGATCTTCTAGTGGTAATATCGTTTTCGCATACTCTAATACTGTAACTTCTACACCGAAGTCAGCAAGCATAGATGCCCACTCAATACCGATTACACCGCCACCAACGATAATAATCGAACTAGGAAGCGTTTCCATTTTTAGGGCATGATCTGAAGACATTACGTATTCTCCATCTAATTCTAAACCCGGTAATGAATTTGGACGAGAACCTGTTGCAACAAGTACATTTTTTGGAATTAACATTTCATTCTCTTCTCCACTTGCAAGTTCAACTGAAATTGTCCCTGGCATAGGAGAAAAAATAGACGGGCCAAGAATACGGCCAATACCTTCAAACACATCAATTTTACCTTGTTTCATTAAATGTTGAACGCCTTTATGAAGCTGCGTTACAATCTTCTCTTTACGCTCTTGTACTTTCGCAAAGTTTAGTTCTACATTGCTTGCGATAACTCCGAACTCCTCGCTTTTTTTAGCAGTTGCATATACTTCCGCACTACGTAAAAGAGCTTTACTAGGAATACATCCTTTGTGTAAACAAGTACCACCAAGATTTTCTTTTTCGACTAGTGCTGTTTTTAACCCTAATTGTGATGCACGAATTGCAGCAACATATCCACCAGTACCGCCGCCAACGATGACTAAATCATATTCTTTTGCCATTATCTCAACCCCTAGCTACCGTTTCTTTTTCACGTACAACGTATTCTTTTGGAGCTTCTTCTTCACGTAATACACGAAGTGCTCCTTCTGCTAACGCTTCTAACTCATCTTCGCCTGGATGTACGATAACATCTGCAATCCAGTCCACTCGCTCTTTAATTTCATCGACAAGAATTTTACTGTATGCCAGTCCACCAGTTAATACGATTGCATCGATTTTCCCGTGAAGTACAGCGCTAGCTCCGCCAATCTCTTTTGCAACTTGATATGCCATTGCTTTATAAATAAGAGTTGCTTCAGGATCACCTTTTTCAACCATTTGCTCTACTTTAATCGCATCATTTGTACCGATTAAACTTACAAGTCCACCTTGTCCGACAAGTTTTTTAATCATTTCATCACGGTAATACTCACCAGAGAAACACATTTCTACTAGTTGCCCTACTGGTACTGTACCAGCGCGCTCTGGACTAAATGGTCCTTCTCCGTTTAAACCGTTATTCACATCGATTACTCTTCCTTTTTTATGAGCACCAACTGTAATACCGCCACCCATATGTGTAACTAATAAATTTAAATCCTCGTATTTGTGATTTAACTGTTCAGCTACTTTACGAGCAACTGCTTTTTGATTTAATGCATGGAAGATACTTTTGCGTTCCATACCAGCAATGCCACTTATACGAGCAACCGGCTCCATCTCATCTACAACGACAGGATCTACAATGAATGCAGGAATGTTTAATCCAGAAGCAATTTCATATGCCAAAATGCCTCCAAGGTTTGAAGCGTGATGACCGCTAAAGCCATTTTTTAAATCTTCTAACATCGCATCGTTTACTGTATACGTACCGCCTTCGATTGGACGGAGTAATCCACCACGTCCACAAACAGCGTTTAATTTTGAAATGTTAATACCATGAGAATGTAGAACTTCTAAAATCGTTTCTTTTCGAAACTCATATTGGTCGATAATTCGCTTATATTTTCCAATCTGTTCTACGTCATGACGAATCGTTTCTTCTAGAACGGGTCTTTCATTATCAAAAACACCAATTTTTGTGGATGTACTACCTGGGTTAATAACAAGAATTCGATTTACAGACAATGTTGCTACCTCCACTAATAAATTCAAAAGGAAGTGGAAACCTCATAAGAGGTAACCACACCTTTTGTAAAAGTTATATATGAATGATTAGCGACGGCTAATAATATCGTGACCGTTGCGTAAGTAAGTGCTACGAGAATTTTTCAAGCTTGCAATGCGCTCTTCAGCTAGACGATCTGCCGCTACATAAGTTGCTATGCCATCGCGTTTTGAAATTTCGATTACTTTTGCAATCGTGTCATAAATAGACTCAACACGTTTTAGTGCACGTTCTCTATTGTATCCATATAATTCGTCTGCTACGTTAATCACGCCACCTGCATTAATTACATAATCTGGTGCGTATACAATACCCATTTCATGAATGATGTCACCGTGACGATCTTCTTTTAATTGGTTATTTGCAGAACCTGCGATTACTTTTGCTTTAAGTTGTGGAATAGTTTCATCATTAACTGTTGCGCCTAATGCACATGGTGCGTAAATATCGCATTCAACACCGTAAATTTCATTTGGTTCAACTGCTGATGCACCGAATTCTTCTACAGCACGTTGTACAGCTTCTTTATTAATATCTGTAACGATTAATTTTGCTCCTTCAGCGTGTAAATGTTTGCATAGGTGATATGCTACGTTACCAACGCCTTGAACAGCAATTACTTTTCCTTCTAAATTGTCAGTACCGAAAGCTTCTTTTGCAGCTGCTTTCATACCACGGTAAACACCGTATGCAGTTACTGGAGATGGGTTACCAGAAGAACCGAATGATGGTGAGATACCTGTTACAAAGTCAGTTTCTTCGTGGATAATATCCATATCATCTACTGTTGTACCAACATCTTCAGCTGTAATGTATCGTCCGTTTAGTCCTTGGATATAACGTCCTAGTGCACGGAACATTGCTTCGCTCTTATCTTTACGAGGATCACCGATAATTACTGTTTTCGCACCACCTAAGTTTAAACCAGCTGCTGCGTTTTTGTATGTCATCCCTTTTGCAAGACGCAATGCATCTTCAATCGCCGCTTCTTCAGAATCATATGTCCACATTCTTGTTCCACCAAGAGCCGGTCCAAGTGTTGTATCATGAATTGCAATAATTGCTTTTAAACCAGATTCTTTATCTTGACAAAATACTACTTGCTCATAATCATATTTTTCTAAGTATTCGAAGATTTCTAATGTCATTGTCGTTTCCCCCTAATGTTTTACCCTTTTTGGTTTATTTTGAAGCAGTCGCAACTGCCAATGCTAATGAATATACTTTTGTTTCTGCTGAATCAGCACGAGATGTTAAAACAATCGGTGCTTTTGCGCCAGCAATCATTGCTCCTACTTTTGCATCCGCAAAGTATACGAGTGATTTATATAGCACATTTCCAGCTTCAATCGTTGGGACGAGTAAAATGTCTGCCTTACCTGCTACATCACTTACTATGCCTTTATGCTCTGCTGCAATTTGTGATACTGCATTATCTAAAGCAAGTGGTCCATCAACGATACAATCTTTAATTTGTCCGCGGCGATTCATTTGTGTTAACATCGCTGCATCAATTGTCGCCTGCATCGCTGGATTCACAACTTCTACTGCTGCAATTGGTGCCACTTTTGGCAAGTCGATTCCTATTGCCCGGGCAACTTCTACAGTATTTTGTATAATAGCAGCTTTTTGTGTTACATCAGGTGCGATGTTCATCGCTGCATCTGTAACGAAAATAAGACGATCATAATTTGGAACTTCAAATGCTGCTACATGTGAAAGTACGCTACCTTTACGTAGGCCCCACTCTTTGTTTAACACAGCCTTCAAAATATTCGCTGTTGGGATGTTACCCTTCATAAGCACGTCTGCCTCACCATTTCTCACAGCTTTAACAGAAAGTTCTGCAGCCTCTGCATTAGACATTGCTGCAATCACTTCAACATGTTCTGAAGTTTGTAAACCATGTTCTTGTAGCATCCCCATTATTTTTTCTTGATTTCCATATAGACGAAATTGAGCTAGCTGTAATTTAATTGCTTTCGCTACAGCTTCAATTACTTCATGATCTTCAGCTACTGCTACAGCTACAGTTTTTTTAGGCTGTCCCGCTGCTTGATCAATTAAGTATTCTAACTTCATATTTTGTAATCAACCCTTTCCGTCGTCCCTCGTCTATTTATAAAGCAAATACCGTGCCAACTTTTAAAAGTGGTCTTACCAATAATGAAAACGCATTCAAAATGCAGTAAAATCAATACTTTGGAAAATAACAAAATATTCTGTCTTATTTTGTCGCTTTTTGTATACCATGCAATAAATTGCACGGTACGCAATTTATTGCATGCTATTTTTTGCATGGTCATACTTTTCTAGCTTATAATATAAATTTCGAACGGAAATTCCTAATGCTTTTGCAGTTTGTGTTTTATTCCCATCAAATCTCTCCAAATATTCATGAATAATATTCCCTTCAAACTCTGTTACTAAATGTTCAAGTGGCTTTTCTTCTAATTCAGGTAATAAATGAGATTGCTTTGACTCCACCTGCTCTTCATTATGTAATGGCGGTAAATGTTGTACATCAATATAGATCTCGTTATAATTCATAAAAATAATCGCTCGTCCTAAAATATTTTCAAGTTCTCTCACATTTCCTGGCCATTCGTATGATTGTAAATATAAAATAGCTGAATCAGTGAGCCCTTCTACATTACGACCATAATCTTGATTAATTTTTTGAATCAACCTGTCCGCAATTTTCGGTATATCTCCTTTACGTTGACGAAGAGATGGAATTTGAATTGGAATTTTATTTAATCGATAATATAAATCCTCCCTAAACTTCCCTTCTAGAATAGCCTTTTCTAAATTCACATGTGTCGCTGCAATTACTCGAACATTAATAGGTATCGCTTTCGTTCCACCAACTTTTACAATTTCTTTTTCCTGCAATACACGAAGGAGTTTCGCTTGTGTATTTGCAGATAACTCCCCTATTTCATCTAAAAAAATACTACCGTTATTCGCTTCCTCAAAGAACCCACGTTTCCCGCCTCTTTTCGCTCCAGAGAACGCCCCTTCCTCATAACCAAATAATTCACTTTCTAACAACGTCTCCGAAATGGCCGCACAGTTTACACGGACGAACTTATTATATTTTCGATTACTTCCATTATGGATTGCATGTGCAAACAATTCTTTACCAGTACCAGATTCACCGCGTAACAGTACTGTTGCTGGTGTATTCGCTCCTAGCTTCGCCTGTTCGATAGCTGCCGTTGTTTCATCTGAATTTCCGACAATATCATCAAATGAATATTTTGCTTCTAATGTGCGAATAATTTGCCTTGCTCTATTCAATTCATTTGTTAACTTTTGAATTTCCGACACGTCACGGATAACACCGACGCTTCCCTTCAATATTCCATCCACAATAACTGGTGCTACGTTTACAATTACATCGCGCTTTTTTTGTCCAATCTTCATATGTATTCCGCGCACTGCACGACGCGTTCGAAGTACTTTCATATGCATACTTTCGCCTTCTACAATATCAGTTGTAGCAGGCTTCCCAATAATATCTTCTTCTGTTAAACCCGTTAATTTCGTATATGCCGGGTTAATGACTAAACCTCTTCCTTTTTCATCCACAACCGAAATCGCTTCTTCAGATGAGTTAATAATTGCCTCTAATAGTGTTTGAATTTCTTTTAAGTCTGTAACTTCTTCCGCTAAATCTACAACTTCTGTTATATCTTTAAAAATTGCAAATGCCCCTTGTACCTCTCCGCCCTCTTTTAATATCGGTATACGCGTTGTAATAATTTTCTTTCCATTCTCTAATGTTAGTTCATAATTTACTTCTATTTGTTTCGTACGTATAATGCGAAGTAATTTACTAGTGGGAATGACTTCTAAAATATATTTTCCTATCGCCTCTTCTTTTTTATATCCGATAATACGCTCTGCACTTTTATTAAAAAGACGAACTTGTCCCTCTCGATCAATTACGATCATGCCGTCATGCGTAGAATTTAAAATTAATTCTCCTTGTTGCGTTTGTTCCTCTAACCGCCCAATTAACCCTTCCTTCTCATGCGCTAATCCTGTAACAATTTTTGCAATATCACCTGGTATAAGAAGAGTGTCTTTTTTCTTTTTTTCCAATAAAACTTTATGTACATCATCTTCACCTGTCATATCAAATATTACATCGATATGCATAGAAAGAAATGGAGTTACACTTTCTCCAATTGCAATCCCATATTCCTTAGCAATTTGTAATCCTTTTGCCACCGGATTTATATCAATAATCCCTATAATTTGAAATATATTCGAACTTTGTAACAGATTCAGCAGTGCGCTCCCGCCTTCACCTGCACCAACAATTAATACTTTTTGTTTCATATATTACACTTCCTCTCGAAGTAGCTCTGCAAATTTTTTCACACCTTTATCTTACTCGTTCAGCAACCTCTTGACAAACCACCTTTCCATATAACATCATTAAAATATACGAAATAATCTGAAAAGGAGCGTTATGTATGCAGCGTTACGTTGCTCTACTATTAGCACTCATCCCTATTTCATTAGCTGTGTTTGGTATAAAGTTAATGAGAGATACTGTATTCGGGATTCTATTTCCACCAATCTCTATACTGTGGTTACAATTTTTAATCGGCGCTCTCTGCTTCGGGCTCGGGTTTTATATCTTTGGTGGCTTCGTCGTACACCGAGATCGCAAACGAAATAAAGTACAAGCTCGCTTCAGAAGATAGGAAGGCCCCACTATTTATAAATAAAAAAATGAGACCGTTACACGCGGTCTCATTTTTTTATCGGCAATAACGTTCTTGCCGTTTCAGGGTAATCAGTAATAATCGCCGATATATTCATATCAAAATATTTACGCATAAGCGTTTCTTCATTAATTGTATAAGGGCGAACCTCTACACCACTTTCCATCGTTAGTTCAGCAATAGCATCTTGAAGATAACGATAATTCGGATGTACTGCTGTAGCTCCCATTTTTTTCGCGTATGCCCACGGACTATGCAAACCTTCGCGATATAAAATAGCTGTTTGAATATCAGGAGCCATCATATGGCACCGTTTCATACTGTAGTGATTAAACGAAGAAAATATAACGCGATCCTCTAAACTAAATTTCCGTACAAGCGTTATTACTTCTTCCTCTAAACCTCTGTATGGAATTTTATTATTTTTAAGTTCAATATTAAGTAGCAAACTCGTTCGTTCAAGCCATTCTAATACCTCTTCTAAAAGTGGTATTTTGCAAAAACCTACTTTATCACTAAATTTATAACTTGCATCTAACTTACATAAATCCTCATATACATAATTCCGAACCGCACCTTTTCCATTTGTTGTCCGGTCCACTGTTTCATCATGAATGACGACAACTTTTCCATCTTTCGTTAATTGAACATCAAGTTCAATTCCATCCGCTCTAGAAGACTCAGCCGCTTCAAACGAAATCATTGTATTTTCTGGGTACATTCCAGCCGCACCACGATGTGCAAATATAAGAGTCATCCTCACTCCCCCAATCTTATGCTATACTATACGAAAAAGGAGGTACTTCTATGAGACCATTACAAATTTCTCCAGATACTGCAGTCCGCTTATCAAAAGCACTAGGTGTTCCACTTGAACAACTCATGCATATGCCGCAGCACATTTTAATTCAAAAGCTAGTTGAATTAGAAAAACAAAATAAAGACGAAGAATAATACAGTCCTGTTTTGCAGGGCTTTTTATTTCCCTCCATTATACCATGGATACTTTCCCTACTAAAATTCTTCAATAGATGTACTTCGGTGCAATTTAGCCGTTCCTTCATCATTTAATAATGAATCATATCTTTTCTTTTTTGTTACAAGTCATAAAGAAAGTAGACTATTTATTTATAAGTCCCCATTGCATCCTTAAAACACGATAATACAAAACTAGAAAGCCTTTATATTATTTTTTATTGAACGTGCGGAGCATCCCCTGATTCGTATAGTTCTTTCGCCTTTTCCTCCCCGAATGTAGTTAAAATATAATGTTGCTCTTCTAACGCCTCCATTGCTCTAGTTGCTTTACAAACGCTATCTTCTTGAGCATCCGAGAAATAATTGTGATCTTCTACAATTTTACTAAAATCTTTTTTCACCCATCTATCAGCAATTGCTAAAAGCTCATTTTTCTTCGCAAAGCTACTCTTATTTATGATTTCTTTTAACTTTTTAGCATTATTTTGAACCATTGGGATAGAGCCCGATTTTCGTTCTGCCACCACTTTTTGATGAGTCATGTGATGCATCGCTGTAATGACTTCGCTTTCAGTAGAATTTTCAGTAACATACACATCAACAAAGACTCCATCTACCTCTCTACCTACTATCGTTTGGTCTTCTTTTTTGTCTATTTGAGCACTCACCTCTTTATCTGCTGGATTATCGGCAAGTTCTAACATTCCAAATGTAACTGCTACAGCAAGAACTCCCATAGCTGCTACTATTCCTAACCAAGTTAAAATTTTATTTTTCATTCCCCTTCTCCCTATCTATACCTATTTAATTACCTTATAAAAAACTCACTTATATGTAATATTACTAAAAATAGGTTTTATTTTCCATGGTATGAAATAATCTCTTTTTCTCAACAAAATAAAAAGACCAACGAATCATAAAATTCATTGGTCATTGAGTGAAAAGTTTATTGGTTTTAAAATTGATATTAAGTATAGATTTCAAGAATTTGTCGGCTTAGCTAAAGAGTAAACCCTTACTATCTTTACTCTCAGCTAGCTTTATGTTCAAGTCTCAGTTTATCCGCAACCATTGCGATAAACTCAGAGTTCGTAGGTTTTGCTTTTGACATGGATACTGTATAGCCAAATAAGGATGAAATAGAATCAATATTACCACGGCTCCACGCTACTTCAATCGCGTGACGAATTGCGCGCTCCACACGGCTTGCTGTGGTATTATATTTCTTTGCGATATCTGGATACAATACTTTCGTAATCGATCCTAATAATTCGATATCGTTGTATACCATGGAGATTGCTTCTCGTAAATACATATATCCTTTAATATGAGCGGGTACACCAATTTCATGAATGATACTCGTAATACTCGCATCTAAGTTTTTCGGTTTTCCATCTACTGTTGTTGCTGATCGGAATGATGGTAGTGGACGTTTAATCATAGCGTTTGCTTTACCACTCACTTGACGAATATGACTCGTTAAATTCTCCATATCAAATGGTTTTAATATGAAATATGAGGCACCTAAGTCAACTGCTTTTTTCGTCACATCTTCTTGCCCAAATGCTGTCAACATAATTACGCTAGGCTGTCTTAACCTTTCAATATGTCGCATTTTTTCCAATACAGCTAACCCATCTAAATGTGGCATAATAATGTCTAAAACGAGTACATCAGGTTGCTTATCTGTTAATAAGTTTAAACACTCTTGACCATTATAAGCAATACCGATTACTTCCATATCATCTTGAGCGGCTACATAGCTCTCTAACATTGATACTAGTTCTTTATTATCATCCACAAGACATACTTTAATTTTCTCCACAGCTTTTCCTCCCTTACCGAATCGATTCTCCGACATGTGTATCCTTCTAGGCTACATGAATTGTTCGACAATTGTGTGAAAATTCCCTTTTAAAGTTTCTTACTTTCCGATAAAATCACAAAAAAATATGTTTATCGTTCATTTATTCCCTTTCGCAACACATTCCATCATAGAAATACAACGAAACGTTCAACCCTTTTCTTTTATTTTACAACAAAAAACACCTCTTGCGGAGCTTTTACAAAATTTCAACGAATTTTTCAACAGAAAAAACGAGCTAATATGTATTAGCTCGCTTTTTTCTCTTGATCATAAATATTAATTCCAGCTTGATGTAACATCCATTCAATATGAACACCATATCCTGATGTTGGATCATTTACAAATACATGTGTAACAGCACCAATCACTTTTCCATTTTGTACAATTGGACTTCCACTCATTCCTTGTACGATACCGCCCGTTTTCGCTAATAGGCGCTTATCTGTTACTTTTATGACCATACCCTTTGTGGCTGGAAATTTTTGCTGCACTGTACTAACAACTTCAATATCAAACGCTTCTACTTTATCTTGATCAATAACTGTTAATATTTTTGCCGGCCCTTCTTTTACTTGATGAGATAATGCGATAGGCATTGCTTTATCCATTATACCGTTTTTCATATTTGTATTTAATTTTCCAAAAATACCATATGGACTATTAATTGTAATATTGCCAATCACTTCACGATCTGGTGAGAATCTTGCTAATTTCTCCCCTGGATTCCCATGACTACCTCTTTCAATTGATGTAACTGTCGAGCGCATAATTTGTCCATCTTCGACTTGAATCGGCTTTTTTGTATCATTATCAGAAATAACATGACCAAGCGCCCCGTATTTCATAGAATCCGGATGAACAAATGTCATTGTTCCAATTCCAGCTGCCGAATCACGAATATACAAGCCAATTCGATAAGACGACTCACCGTTGTCTTTTTGTGGCGTTAGTTTCGTGCGAATATATTTTCCATCTCTTAACAATACAAGATTAAGCGGTTCACCTGTTTCTCCACTATTATGAATAAACGGTGCTACATCACTCATTCTTTCAATTGTTTTACCATTAATTTCAGTAATCATATCTCCAATTTGTACACCTGCTGTTTCACCAGGAGATATTTTACCTTTTTCAGTTTGAATTAAATGATGGCCTACAACAAGTACACCTTTTGTATTTAATTTCACACCAATTGATTGTCCACCTGGAATCACCTTAAAATCTTTTAACACTTTCACATTTACTTTTTTCACTGGAAAACCAGCAAGCTGAAATACCATATCAGCTTCACCATTTTGATGAGAATTTACCATAAGTCCTTGTTTTTGTTCATTCGAACTCACTGTAAACACATGACGATTTGTGGATGAAGCTTTGAAAACTGGTAATGATGATATTTCTGATTGTTGTCCCTCAAAAACAACAAGTTGTTTCGGTGATGAAATAAACGTTCGAAGCGGTTTAAAACATCCAATTAAAACTAAAGAAACAAGGAGACAAAGACCTATTATTTTTCGAAATTTTTCTAATTTCAACTTGTTCACTCTCCTCGCTCCTACCCCACATTCAGCCTTTTGGCTTCACTTTTTAATCTCTCCTTGCAGTGCTTTATTTATAACCGGAAGAATTAAGAAATCGTCATTTGAGAAAAAAAGCTATCCATTACTGGATAGCCTCTGCTGTCTGTTTAAAATGATGCGCTTGCGTAAGTAATTCTTTCGCATGCTCTGTCGTTAAATCTGTAATTTCCACACCAGAAATCATTCGAGCTATTTCTGTTACTTTATCCTCCATAGTTAAAACAGTAACTGATGTAATTGTCCGATCATTCGCTACTTGTTTTCGAATAAATAAATGCGAATCCGCCATTGAAGCTACTTGAGGTAAGTGCGTAATACAAAGTACTTGCGAGTTTACTGATACTCGATAAATTTTTTCCGCAATAGCCTGTGCGACCCGGCCACTTACACCCGTATCCACTTCATCAAAAATAACAGATGCAACCCCTTGATGCTTAGAAAAAATGCTTTTTAAAGCTAAAATGATACGAGATAACTCTCCGCCAGAAGCAACCTTTGAAAGTGGTTTTAGCGGCTCTCCTGGGTTCGTTGAAATATAAAACTCCACATGATCGTAACCATCCGCCGTAAGTCTTACCGGTGCACCTTCCACAAAGGGCTCTTCTACATTTCCTTCTCTCTTCATAATTCTCACTTCAAATTTCGTTTTTTCCATATATAATTCTTTTAATTCCTGATGAATTGCATTTGTAAGATGTTCTGCAAGCTCATGACGCATATTACTTAACAACGTTGCTTCTTTCAGAATAACACTTTCTAATTCCTTCAACTGTTTCTTCGTCGTTTCAATATGAACGTCTTTATTTTCAATCGTAAAAATTTCCTGTTCAATTTTATCAGCATACGCTAAAATCTCTTCTACAGTATTTCCATATTTTCTCTTCAGCATACGAATTTCATTCAAACGTGTTTCGATTTCATCTAAACGATTTGGATCATATTCCATCATATCGAGCTTTTCTCTCAGTTGATATGCAACCTCTTCTAACAAGTAATAGCTATTTGCAATTGAATCATGATTCTCTTGATACATTTCATCTAAATGTGTAATACTTTCCATTTGTCCCATTGCGCTTCTTACATTATCTAATCCTTGTCCGTCAGCACTTAACGAACGATATGCATCACCTAATGCTTTATAAATCTTTTCAAAATTAGAAATTTGCAATCGTTCCTCAGTTAATTCATTTTCTTCATCCATCTTTAAATCAGCTTTGCGAATTTCTTCATGCTGAAATTGAATTAAATCTAAGCGATGTGCCATTTGTTGTTCATTTTCACTTAACGATTTTAATTGTTTTTTTAATTTTTCATAGTCAGCGTATACATTTTGATATATGTCTAGTTGTTTAACGATTCGATCCCCATCAAAGTGATCAAGCATAAACAGATGTCGTTCTTCATTCATTAAATCTTGCGTTTCATGCTGTCCATGAATATCAACAAGTGTTTTCCCAATTTCTTTTAATATGCTAAGTGTAACAAGCTTCCCATTTACACGACATACACTCTTCCCGTTCGCAGCAATATCACGCTTCAAAATAATCATGCCATCTTCTATTTCTATATCTAACTCTTCTGCCTTTTCAATACATGGATGCTTCTCATCTTCAACATAAAACAGCCCTTCAATCTCAGCCTTTTCTGTTCCATATCGAACAAACTCTGCTGACCCACGGCCACCTACAAGTAAACTAATTGCATCAATAATAATCGATTTTCCGGCCCCTGTTTCACCGCTTAAAACCGTTAAACCTTTTTGAAAAGAAATATTTAATGCTTCAATAATAGCAAAGTTTCTAATCGATAATTCCGATAACAATGCCCCATTCACCTCGTTATAAAATAATCCCTTACTAAAGGATTTTCTCAGTTCTTCATTCAAATAATCATACTATATATTTGTATGTATATACTCTTCTAATCCGCTTCATTGTACCAAACATTTGTTTTACGGGTCAATCCATCTATTTTCTAACTTTATGCATACAAAATATTATATTACAATTAGAAAAATCATATTTTTAACCAATAAAAATATCTTGTTCACTTCCCACTTTACGATGGAAAGCAAACAAGATTTTTTGTTACAACATATTTAAGAAACGATCAGAGACAACACCTGTATCGTCAGGTGTACGGCAAATAATTAAGCAAGTATCATCACCACAGATGGTTCCGATGATCTCATCCCACTCTAAATGATCAATAAGTGCTCCAAGTGAATGAGCGTTACCAGGCAATGTTTTTAGCACAAGCATATGTCCTGCCGTGTCTAATTTTACAAATGAATCCACTAGATTTCGTTTTAATTTTTGTAACGGGTTAAATCGTTGATCGGCTGGCAAGCTATATTTATAGCGCCCATCATGTAATGGCACCTTCACTAAGTGCAGTTCTTTAATATCGCGCGATACTGTTGCTTGCGTTACATTAAATCCCTCATTACGTAAAATATCAACTAATTCATCTTGTGTTTCAATTTCTTTGTTTGCAATAATTTCCCTGATTTTAATATGGCGCTGACCTTTATTCATACATTTGCACCTCACACTATCTCTTACCATAGTTTAAACATTGGTATACTTCACTTATTTATGTTAACTTATAATTCGTTTCTTGTACACAATTGTTTTTACAATCATTATACAATTACAACAAAAAGAGGAACAACATATGTTATTCCCCTTTCCCTTTTTGTTTTAGAACGTCATGCGCTTCTGTAACAACTTGCTCTATAGAAATCGGAGAATGATTTTCGCCATTCTCACGTTCACCATGCCATTTCAGATGAATTAAAAATTCAATATTACCATCCCCACCCGTAATTGGTGAGAATGTTAAACCTTCCACATCATAGCCCTCTTTTAAAGCAAAATCGACAATCATTTCCACAACAGCTTCATGTACTTTTCTATCACGAACGATACCTTTTTTCCCAACTTGCTCTCTTCCAGCTTCAAACTGCGGTTTAATTAATGCTGCTACATCTCCGTTAGGCATAAGCATTGTTTTTAAAACCGGCAGTATAAGCTTTAATGATATAAATGAAACATCAATACTTGCAAATTGAGGTAAACCACGTTCTAAGTCTGCTGGTGTCACGTAACGGAAGTTTGTTCGTTCCATTACAACAACACGCTCATCTTGACGTAATTTCCACGCTAGTTGATTGTATCCTACATCTAATGCATAAGATAATTTCGCTCCATTTTGAAGTGCGCAATCTGTAAAGCCACCAGTTGATGAACCAATATCTATCATAACTTTATCTTGTAAATCAAGATGAAATGTCTCTAATGCCTTTTCAAGTTTATAACCACCACGACTTACATACGGCATAACTTGCCCCTTCACCGTAATCTCAGTATCTTGCGAGATTTTCTCTCCTGGCTTATCAAGTCTCATTTCATTTGCATATACGAGTCCGGCCATAACGGCGCGCTTTGCTTTCTCACGCGTTTCTATAAGTCCTCGCTCTACTAATAGTACATCTACTCTTTCTTTTTTTACGCTCATTTGTTACGCCCTTTTTTGTTTTGATGGAATCATTGTATGAATACGGTCTACAACAGCATCTGTCGTTAAACCAATTTCTTCTAATAATTTTGTTACACTTCCGTGCTCTATGAAGCGGTCTGGAATACCCATTCGTTCAACTAATGCACTATGGTAACCATTTTCAGATGCAAATTCAACTACTCCTGTTCCAAAACCACCGATTAAACAAGCTTCTTCAATCGTTAAAATCGGTATATTCTTTCCTAGAAGATCATGTAAATATGCTTCATCCATTGGTTTAATAAAGCGAGCATTCACTACTTTCACTGAAACTCCAGCTTTTTCAAGACGCTCAGCGGCTTCCATTGCCATTGGTATTGTCGTACCAAACGTTAAAATAGCTGCTTGTGTACCCTCTTTTAACGTCTCCCACGTACCGATTGGAATCGCCTTTAATTCTTCATCCATAGGAACGCCAAGTCCATTACCGCGCGCATAACGCAGTGCGATTGGTCCATCTTCATATTGCATTGCCGTATAAACTAAATGTTGCCCTTCATTTTCATCTTTCGGCATCATAAGCACCATATTTGGCAAGTGACGTAAGAATGAGATGTCAAATACACCTTGATGCGTTTCACCATCTGCTCCTACTAATCCTGAGCGATCTATTCCGATGAAAACATTTAAGTTTTGGCGGCATATATCATGAACAACTTGGTCATATGCTCTTTGTAAAAATGTCGAATAAATTGCTAAGAATGGCTTCATTCCTTGCGTTGCCATACCTGCTGCCATTGTTGTAGCATGCTGCTCTGCAATACCTACATCAATCATACGATCTGGGAATTCTTTTTGGAATTTCTCAAGTTTTGATCCAACAGGCATTGCAGGTGTAATTGCTACGATACGCTCATCCGCTCTCGCTAGCTTAAGTACTGTTTCACTAACAACAGCACTCCATGCTGGTGCAACTTCTTTCGGCTTAACGAAGTCACCTGATTCAATTTTATAAGGTCCTGTTCCATGCCAAGTTCCAATAACGTCACTCTCAGCCGGTTTATAACCTTTTCCTTTTTTCGTAATAACGTGAACAAGTACTGGACCTTTTGTTTTCTTTGCATATTGCAACGTTTCGAATAACTTTTCATAATCATGCCCATCGACTGGACCTAAATATGTAAAGCCTAACTCTTCGAAAAAGACACCAGATACTAGTAAATATTTAAGACTATCTTTTATTTTCTCTGCTGTCGCAGCCACTTTCCCACCAACTGCTGGGATTTTCTTTAATATATACTCTAATTCATCTTTTACCCAGTGATATTTTCCTGCTGTACGTAAACGACCGAGTACATTATGAAGCGCACCAACGTTTGGTGCAATCGACATTTCATTATCATTCAAAATAACAATCATGTCTGTTTTTTCATGTCCAATATGGTTCAATGCCTCTAAAGCCATTCCGCCTGTTAAAGCACCATCCCCAATAATTGGTATAACATATTCTTTCGTTTTCTTTAAATCACGTGCCAGAGCCATTCCCATTGCAGCCGATAACGACGTTGAGCTATGACCAGTTTCCCATACATCGTGCTCACTTTCGCAACGTTTCGGAAAACCACATAGACCTTGATATTGCCTTAATGTACCAAACTCTTTCGCGCGTCCAGTTAAAATTTTATGTACATAGGATTGATGTCCTACATCCCATAAAAATTTATCTTGCGGGCTATCAAATAATTTATGCAGAGCAATTGTGAGTTCTACTACACCTAAATTAGGTGCAATATGTCCACCTGTTTGAGAGAGCTCTTCAATTAAAAACTTACGAATATCCTCACTCAATCCCTCTAGTTCACTGATAGACATATCTTTCAAAAAACTAGGGTTTTGAATTTGCGTTAGATCCACATGGATCACTCACTTTCATTTCATAATCTGTCAACATGTCAAATATTATAAAAAACATTTACACAAAACAAGAAATTCTCTTTTCTATTTTTCGTCTTGTCCCGCTATTAACCAGTCTATTGCGCCTTAATCCTATTATAAACCATATTTCTTTAGGCGATGAAAAAAATAGCCGCTAACACGAAGTGATAACGGCAATGTAATCTACATATATTTTTGCCAATAACAAGAAAAGAAAAACCTTTTCCTACATTTATATCATAAAATGATGAATGACTCAACAAATGAAAACGCTGTTATATTAGTTATTACGTTTTGCAATCAAATCGCAAATAGATAGTAAATATTCATCTTGTAATTGCAAGGAGCTAATCGCACCTTTTGCTTCTGCAATTGTTTCTTCTAAAATATCCTTTGCTCTATCTACAGTAAACAACGTCGTATATGTGCTCTTTTCATTAGAAAGATCGCTACCAATCGGTTTTCCAATCTCTTCTTCGGTTCCTTCGACATCTAAAATATCATCTCGAATTTGGAAAGCTAGACCGATATATTTGGCAAACGTAAGCAACCTTTCTTCTTGCTCTTCTGTCGCATCAGAAAGTATCGCACCCGCAAGTACAGCAAATTCAAGCAGTTTTCCGGTCTTATGTTTATGGATGTACTCCAATTCATCAATCGTAAGGCGTTTCCCTTCAGCTTCCATATCTGCCACTTGTCCGCCAACCATTCCTTCTGGTCCTGCTGCTTTTGCAAGTTCAAGTACAAGTCTTACTTTTTTTTCGGCAGAAATTTCTTTTTGTTCATATGCCATAATAACTTGAAAAGCATACGTCAATAAGCCATCTCCTGCTAAAACTGCCATCGCTTCACCAAATACTTTGTGATTTGTGGGCTTTCCTCTTCTTAAATCATCATCATCCATACAAGGTAAATCGTCATGAACTAACGAATATGTATGAATCATTTCAAGAGCACAAGCTGCACCTACTCCAAGATTTCTTTCTTTCCCGAACGCTTGTAATGTTGCAAACAAAAGTAACGGGCGGAGACGTTTTCCACCCGCTTCCAAAGAATATGCCATCGCTTCACGAAGTACATTTGGACATTGTAATTCATTTGCATAGCTTACAAGTTTCTCTTCTACGAAAGTTTTACTTTCCTTCAAAAAAGTATCAAAAGCAATCGTCACTATGCTTCATCTCCTAAAGCAGTAAACGGTTCAAGCTCTCCATCTTCCCCAAGAATAACTGCCATTTGTTCTTGTACATTCTTCAACTTCTCATCACAAAGCTTAGATAATTCCATACCCTCTTTAAAATAAGAAATTGCTTCTTCTAAAGGTACGTCACCTTGTTCTAGCTTAGAAACAAGATGCTCAAGTTGCGAAATTGCCTCTTCAAAGCTTAATTTATTTTCCATTATTCAATTCACGCTCCTCTATGCCTGATACGCTACAATCTAGTATTCCATCTTGTAATTGAACTGAAACAGCATCTCCAAGGCTTACATCTTTCACACTTTTTAACACTTGCTTCTCTTCATCATATACAAGCCCGTACCCTCTCATCATTACTTTAAGCGGACTTAACGCTTCAAGTTTTTGAGCAGCTCTTACAAAGGCAAATTCTTTCGTTTGGAGTAACGTTTGCATTTCACGTTGTAATTGCTTTTGCAACGTTTCAACAGCTACCTTCGTTTGCATAATTTTTTGAGATGGGTGGTGCTTCTCTAAATAAAATGAAAGTTGCTTTAACTGATTCACCTTTTTATCAATATAGCGCTCTTTCGCTAAAACAAGCTGTTCTAGCGCTCTATCTAATTGCTCTTCCTTTTGCTCATATACTTGTCTTGGATAACGGAACGCATACGATTTTTGCAACACTTGTAGTTTTTCTTCTTTTTTATGTACTAACTCTTTCATTGCTCTTTGCAATCTCAGAGTTCTTTGTAATACCTTTTCTTGTAACTCTATAATGTTAGGTGCTGCTAGCTCAGCTGCTGCAGTCGGTGTTGGCGCGCGTAAATCTGCAACAAAATCTGCGATTGTAAAATCCGTTTCATGGCCTACTGCCGAAATAATAGGAATTTCACTCTTAAAGATTGCTCTTGCAACCATTTCCTCATTGAAAGCCCATAATTCCTCAATAGAACCTCCACCACGACCAACGATTAGTACATCTATCTCTCCCATTTCATTCGCTGTACGAATCGCTTGTACAATCGAGGGAGCCGCTGACTCCCCTTGTACAAGTACCGGAAATACAATAACATTCCCAATTGGATAACGACGTTTAATCGTTGTTATAATATCACGAATCGCTGCTCCTGTTGGCGACGTAATTACACCTATTGTTTTAGCGTAAGGAGGAATTGTTTTTTTATAAACTTGAGAAAAAAGTCCTTCTTCTTCTAAACGAACTTTTAACTGTTCGTACGCTAAATGTAAATTTCCGACTCCGTCAGGCTGCATGTCTTGAATATAAATTTGATAAGAACCACTCGCCTCGTAAACAGAGATTTTCCCTTTCACGAGTACCTTCATCCCATTTTCAGGTTTGAATTTAATATTACGATTATGACCCGCAAACATAACCGCTGCGATTCTTGCATTTTCATCTTTCAATGTAAAATACATGTGGCCACGGCTATGATTTTTAAAGTTGGAAATTTCACCTTTTAACCAAACAGACTGCAAATGCGGATCATATTCTATTTTTGTTTTTATATAGCGTGTTAACGCTGTAACGGTTAAATATTGCTTCTCCATTTCTCTCTCCTCATAGCCGACTCAAATTATTTACAAACGACACCTGTACGTTTGGCAGATTCAACAGTATTATGAAGAAGCATTGTGATTGTCATTGGACCAACACCCTTTGGCACAGGTGTAATGTAACCCGCAACATCTAACACGTTGTCAAAGTCAACATCACCACAAAGTTTTCCTGTTTCTAAACGGTTAACACCAACGTCAATTACAACCGCTCCTTCTTTAATATAATCCGCTGTTATCATTTTAGGTCGTCCAACAGCTACGATTAAAATATCAGCTAACTTCGATAACTCTTTCATATTTTGCGTCTTAGAATGACAATATGTGACAGTTGCATTTTCATTTAAAAACAATTGCCCCACTGGTTTACCGACAATATTACTTCTTCCAATTACTACTACATGTTTTCCAGAAATATCAAGATTTGTTTCTTTTACTAATTCTACAATACCATGCGGTGTACATGGAAGGAATGTATCTTGTCCCGTCATCATACGTCCCACGCTGATTGGGTGAAATCCGTCTACATCCTTTTCTGGTGAAATTCTTTCAATGATAGCTTTTTCTTCAATATGTTTTGGTAAAGGTAATTGCACTAATATGCCATTAATACGGTCATCGCCATTTAAGCGATCGATTTCAGCAAGCAAACGTTCCTCAGTAATTGTTTCAGGAAGTTCAATTAGCTCTGAGTAAATCCCTACTTGTTCACAGCCTTTTTCTTTTCCTTTCACATAAGAACGAGATGCTGGATCTTCTCCAACTAAAATAACTGCTAATCCTGGTACAATACCTTGCTCTTTCAACTTCACAACTTCTTCTGTTAATTGTGCTCGTTTTTTCTCCGCAACTTCATTTCCTTTGATGATTACTGCTACCATTTTAAGATTCCCCCTTAAAGAATTTACAGTGTATCTTTTATATTAGATAAAACGCCGTTAATAAAACGACGAGATTCCTCATCCCCAAATGTTTTAGCAATTTCAATTGCTTCGTTAATTGTTACGTTGTGTGGAATTTCTTCCATGTATTTCATTTCATACACAGCTACACGTAAAATACTGCGATCAACAATGCTAATACGCTCAAGCTTCCACTTTTTTAAGTTTTGACGAATCGCTTCATCGATTGCTTCTTTATTTTCTACAAAACCTACTACAAGTGACTCTAGAAACTCATTTGTTTCTTCGCCTTCATCTAGCGTGTTTTCCACTGCTACTTTCGGTTCTAATTCACCTGTAATATCCATTTGGTATAATGCTTGCATTGCTCTTTCTCTAGCCGTCCTACGTTTCATTGTAACTCTCCTTTATGCTTCAAGTCTTTCCTTATACTTTGTTATATTATTATAATTTATAAGCCGTCAATTCACTTACTCTTACAGTTTTCATTGATTTTCCAACCTTATAATACAATGATAATAACACAATTTATCGTTTCACACACGGGTTACAAGGCTGAAAAATAATAAAAAGATTAACTTCAAGTTCCATATCTTATCACAATGTACGTTTTTTGGAAAAACGACACATTTTCTTGTTTATTTCTTATTTTTTGAAATAGTATAATAATTAGAGGGTTGTAATTTGTGAAGAAATGAAACGATAAAAAAGATGCCTATGTTACTAGGCACCTTTTCATTCTTACACTGGTTCGATTTCTGTTTTTTGTGTTTCGAATGTTACGCCAACGATGTGAACATTCACTTCTTTTGGCTCAAGTCCTGTCATTGTAAAGAGTGCTTGGCGAATATTGTCTTGAATCTTTTGTGCAACAACTGGAATTGCTACACCAAAATACATTACAACATAAAGGTCAACGATAATATCTTCGTTTGCTAATTCAACCTTTACACCTTTACCGTGATTTTTCTTACCTAACTTCTCAACAACATCTGTAGCAAAATTACCGCGCATTGCCGCTACACCTTCTACTTCAGCAGCTGCAATACCTGCAATTACTTCAATTACTTCTGGTGCAATTTCTACTTTACCAAGAGTTGTATCTTGACCCATATCTAACATATGTTCAGCCATGAAAAAAACCTCCTTTAATGTATCACTGCGTCACAAGTTCATGCTCTTCCAAAAATTTCGTATTAAACTCACCTTTTACAAAATCAGGATGATCTAGCAATTGCAAATGGAACGGGATTGTTGTATGTACGCCTTCAATGACAAATTCACTAAGTGCGCGCTTCATTTTTGCAATTGCCTCTTCACGTGTTTTTCCGTGAACAATTAATTTAGCAACCATCGAATCATAGAAAGGTGGGATTGAATATCCCGGATATACAGCTGAATCGACGCGAATACCAAATCCTCCTGGTGGTAAGTACATTTCTACTTTACCTGGAGATGGCATAAATTTTTTGGCAGGGTTTTCCGCATTAATTCGACATTCAATTGCCCAACCATTAAATTGTACTTCTTCTTGCTGTAACGATAACTTTTCTCCTGAAGCAACAAGAATTTGTTCTTTAATTAAGTCCATTCCCGTTACCATTTCAGTAACCGGATGCTCAACCTGAATTCTCGTATTCATCTCCATGAAATAAAAGGTTTTCGTTTTATATTCATAAATAAACTCAACCGTACCAGCACCTGTATAATCAACCGCTACCGCCGCTTTAACTGCCGCTTCACCCATCTGCTTGCGAATATCTTCATCAAGTGCAGGTGATGGACTTTCTTCTAATAGTTTTTGCAAACGGCGCTGAATTGTACAATCACGCTCTCCTAAATGAATGGCATTTCCGTGTGTATCTGCCATTATTTGAATCTCAACATGGCGGAAATCTTCAACGTACTTTTCTAAGTATACACCAGGGTTCCCAAAAGCGGTACTAGCTTCTTGCTGTGTAATTTGAATTCCTTTTATAAGCTCTTCTTCATGGCGTGCAACACGAATACCTTTTCCGCCGCCACCTGCAGTCGCTTTAATAATAACTGGATATCCAATTTGATTAGCAAGCTCGATCGCTTCTTCGGTATTTTTAATAATCCCTTGTGAACCTGGTACAATCGGAACCCCTGCTTCTTTCATTGTATCACGAGCAACGTCTTTTGTGCCCATCTTTGAAATAGCTTCTGGACTTGGACCGATAAAAATCAAGTTACATTCACGGCATAACTCTGCGAAATCTGCATTCTCTGCTAAAAATCCGTATCCCGGATGAATAGCATCGCAGCCTGTTAACTTCGCAACGCTAATAATGTTCGTCAAATTTAAATAGCTTTCTTTCGAAATCGTTGGTCCTACACAATACGCCTCGTCTGCAATCTGTACGTGAAGTGACTCTTTATCTGCTTCTGAATAAATTGCAACTGTTTCAATATCCATTTCTTTACAAGCACGAATAATTCGTACAGCAATTTCCCCACGATTGGCTATTAATACTTTTTTTATCATCACAAAGACTCCCTTATTACGCTTTTACAAGAAATAGCGGTTGTCCATATTCAACAAGCTGTCCGTTATTAACAAGAATTTCAACAATTTCGCCCTCTACATCAGCATCAATTTCGTTAAATAACTTCATAGCCTCGACAATACATACGATAGAATCTTTCGATACTCTATCCCCAACACTTACATATGGAGGTGTATCAGGCGAAGAAGAAGAATAGAATGTACCTACCATCGGTGATGTGATCTTATGTAGATTTTCATCTTGCACAGTTTTCTTCTCTTCTTGTTTTGGTGCTTCTGCTTGCGCTGCTGCTACTGTCGTTTCAACTTCAACAGGCGCTACTGGTTGCATAGCTTGTTTTGCTGCAGGTGCTTGCACAGCAACAACTTCATTACCACGCTTTTTCATTTTGATTGTTGTACCGTCTTTTTTGTATTCAAATTCATCAATATTAGAGCTATCAATTAATTTAATTAATTCACGAACTTCTTGAATTTTAAACATGTAAAATCCACTCCCATACTCTTGTTTGTCCCGTTTTTACAGATTCTCGTCACGAAAACTAGATTGACTGTAAAAATACGATGTATTCTATTAGAAAATATATTTCATTAACTAATAGAAATATTTACTATTTCCATCTTACGATAAATTTTTTAAACATTCCAATTTATATTTCTTTATAATAAATCGAAACTCCTGTAAAAATATTATTCCAATAAAAATTTAATACCTAGTAATAATACCAAGTTTCACATGAAATTGGCAAGACCACTTCTTAAAAAACATTCACTACTTTAGCAAAACGTTACACAGCAAACATGCCATTCCCTCTCTACTCTTCACCACACCTATAGTCAATAACATATTTTTACCAAATATTATTTTTTTGTTTACACGCCGTTCATCATTCCTTCATATAAGAATAGTATGTTCAAAGTGTAGAAAATATATTGTGTCGAGGTGTGGAAATATGATATGGCTCATTCTCTTTTTACCTGCCGTAATCGTTTGGGCATGTGTTCTTTGCATCCACGTCAAATACGGAAAAAGTAATCATCAGTACCATGAACCATTAATCTTTTACTCACAACGTGTTTCTCCATTCCGAGTTGAACATAGTAAAAATAATTACAAAGACGAAATAGAAAAAAGCTATCGAAAATGATAGCTTTTTTCTATCCACACGTTTACTTACATACTCTATTTTACTATTTGCATACCCTTTGCTTAGTAAAAAGTAATAATCCGCAAGGAACCCCCTACGGATTAAAGTTTCACTTATTTCGCCGGTGGATCAAATTTCACACCTACATCTTTTGATCCGCCTTCACTTCTTACAAGTTGAATAATTTTATTTGCTTCTTTCTGTGAATGTTTTGCCGCTTTAACCGTTACTCTAATATCAGTACCATCAGCTCTTACAAGAGCATCTGGATATCCTCCTTGAGATTTAATTACTGTCTCAAGTAATTCTTGCTTCGTTTCCATTGTAGTGATTGCATCAAAGTTATCTTTCGCTTTACTCTTTTCTGTTGCTGAAGATTTCGAAGAATTCATCACTTCTTGTAATTTTGCTTTCGCTTCACTACGTTGATCTTCCATTTGCATACGTAAAGCTGTGAAATTCTCATCACTTGATTGAACTGATACATTGCCCTCTTTTTTACTTGTTTCTTTTTTAGTATTTTCTTTTTTGTCTGTTTCTTTATTCGTTGTTTCCTTGCTTGTATTTTCTTTTTTCGGAGTTTCTTTAGGTGCTTCGTTTGTTACTGCTTTATCAGTACCTTGTTTTTCTTGTCCAATCTTTTCACCTGTTGCTGGCGATGCTGTATTCATTTTGTCAGGAGTTGTCACGTAATACACCGATAGTACAACAACTAAACTTAACATCGTTAATAGCCAAACTGTTTGTTTTTTTAACACTTTATTTCCTCCCTATCAATTTTTCGGTGAAACTGAAACGCGATGGGCCGGTACATCTAGCAGCCTTATCACAGCTTCTTTTACCATTGCTTTAACTTGTATATTATCCACTCCCTTTGCTACGACAAGAACACCACGTACTTTCGGCTTCTCTGTTCGTAAAACAACAGGAGTTTCTTTATCCCCTTCACGTATAATGACTGTCTTTTCATCAAGAGACTCGTCCTCTACTTCTCTTTTACCGCCTGTTTTATCTGTTTCACCTGTTGTTTGTGAGCGTTTCACTGTATTTTTTTCTAAAATTTTTTCTTCAGATGAATCTAAATTCACTTTAATCGTTACGTCTTTTACTCCTGCTATTTCTTCTAAAGCAGCTTTTAATTCTTGTTCATACGCTTTTTCATATTTTTCTACATTTGACATACTATCATTACTTTTTTGTCCGAAAGTTGGTACGTCTTTTTCTTGATTTTGAGTTTTTTGTTCTTTAAATACAGGTACTTCTTCTTTTTTACTTGAAAAGAGACTACTAGAAAACATAAGCAAAATTCCAAGTATGAGTAGGACAAGTAAAAACTTAGGTGTTACCTTTTTACCCTTCTCGTTGCTTTCTTTTTGATCCCCATTCAATAAGTTTCGAAAAAATGAGAACTTCGAATTTTTATCTTTATTGTCCATTTACTCTACCTGTCCTCCCTTCCATTTGAACTTGGATTTGTTTACCCTCTAGCTGCCACCTGCTTGAAAAGAAATCTTTCATTTCTACATTCGTTTCTTCCACTTTTTTTGGAGGCTCTTTCGTGTTAATTTCAATTGGCTTTACTGTTTCGATTGCATCATTTTTACTACGTTCTTTTTCTTTCAACGTCACAACAACAGATTGAATATCTTTCGCTGACTTTACTTCTTCTATATTTTCTGCTGCGACTATTTGTATTTCAGAGACAGTCATACCATACTTTTTCTCAAACTCTTTCCCTACTTCTTTTTTCATTTTGGTAGCCATCTCTTCTAAACTATATGCACGTGTTAGAGCTTGTATTTCTTTTTTCTTCGAATCTATTGAATTTTTTACAGATCCTTCTGCTACGTACTTTTCTTCATTAAAATTTGCAATTACTTCATTTACATCTGTCTGCAATAGTTTAAAAAGAGGCGTTAAAATTAATACAACTAACAAAAGACTTACAACGAATTTAACGTACTTTTGCAAATTCGAATTTGGAAGAATAAGATGAAGCATTGTCGCTAAGAGCAAAAAAACGATAATATTTCTGATCCACTCTGTAACAAATTGCATACTCTTCACCTCCTACCGCATCATAAGTGTAATATTCCCCGCAGCAATAATAATTGTAATACTTAAAAAGAACATAAATGATACGATAGCTAAGCAAGCAAATACGTAAATGATACTTCGTCCAATAATGTCTAAGCATTGAATAATTGCTCCGCCGCCAACCGGTTGCAATACTGCTGCTGCGAATTTATAAATAAATGCGATACAGAAAATTTGAATCGCTGGAAAAGCAACAATTAAACATAAAATGACGAGCCCAATAATTCCGACTGTGTTTTTCAATAATCCTGATGCGCTAATAACAGTATCTGCCGCTTCCGTAAACATCCTTCCAACTACTGGAATGAAGTTTCCTGTTACAAATTTAGCAGTTTTCACAGCTATTCCATCAGCAACGGCTGTTGCTGTTCCTTGTACAGATAATACTCCTAAAAAAATTGTTAAAAAGACACCGATAATCCCTACGCTAACGTTTTGCAGAAGCTTGGATAATTTCGTCACTTTATATTGATCACTCATTGTACTTACAATACTTAATATCGTTGCCAGTAATAAAAGTGGTAGAACGATATAATTCATAAGAAGCCCACTCGTATTCATTAAGAAAATGATAACCGGATGAAAAAATGATACAGATACAACCCCGCCCCCAGTTGCTATAAGCGCCAGCAAAATTGGCAATAACGCTAATATGAAATCTACCATTGTTTGTATCGTTTCTCTTGCATATGTCATAACGACATAAAAACTATTTAAAGCAAAAATAATAAGTACCATATATACAACAGCATCAGCAATTTTACTTACGCTACTTTTTGAAAAAGCGGATTGCAGTGATTGCAACAATGCACTAAAGATTGTGAGCATAATAAGTGTGCCAAGCAGTTTTCCATTAGCAGCAAGCTCATGAAATAAATATTTTAATAACCCTATCATCCACTCTTTTAGAGAGAATTCTTTTTCTCCCTTTACAAACTCCATAAAGCTCCCTTTTTGACTCTCTGGCAAATAGCCTCCATATTTTGTAACAAGACCGTCCCAAAATTGCTTCACATCTTCAATTCCGAGCTTATCCAATTGTTGATCAACGACGTTTGTTTCTACAGGAGAAGCTTGTACAACAACCGGTAAAGAAAAGAAAAGGAAGCAAGCAAATAGCAGCTTAGCTCCAAACCTCCTCAACATTCACTCCCCCTTATCCCGTCGGTAAAAATCCGAGAATAGTTTCAATTACAACCGTCAAAATAGGAATCGCCATAACGAGAATTAAGATTTTCCCAGCAAGTTCAATTTTCGAAGCGATGGCACCTTGACCAGCATCTTTTGTAATTTGGGCTCCAAACTCAGCAATATAAGCAATTCCAATAATCTTTAGTAACGTTTCCACGTAGACGTTACTAACTTTCGCTTCACTTGCTACTCTCTCAATCATTTGTAAAATAGAATGAATTTGATCGATTAAAATAAGAAACATCACGCTACCTACGAACACAATAAATAAAGATGTAATACTAGATTTATGCTGATTCAAAACAGCAGCTAAAAACGTAGCAACGAGGCCTAATCCGACAATTTGTATAATTTCGATTCGAACCGCCTCCTTTACTGGAAGAGAAAGACACTTTTAATCTTGTCAAATAGCGTATTAATTAAAAATGCAACATGAAATAAAATGACGACAAAACCGACAAGGATAACCCAATTTGCAATATCCTCCCGCTTTAATTCTTTTAGTACAGTATGAATGAAAGCTAAAACAATGCCGATTCCGGCGATTTGAAATATTAATCCAACATCAATGGACATCGCCTTTCTCCCCCCTATAGCAGTAAAATTACAATAAGTAGCCCTGCTAGTACCCCTAAGCTCTTGATCATTTTTTCGTATTGCAGTTGTAATGCTTTCGCTTCTCCTTCTTCTCTCTCCAAATGTGTAATACATAAGCGAATATGTTTTTGTTGTGATTCACGATCATGTTGCCCGAGCGTTTCACCAAATTGCTGCAGTATTTCATACTCAGTTTGTTGAAATGCGGTTAACTTCCAGTTCTCTTTCAAACTATCTATCCACGCTTCTCTTACTGTTTGTTCTCCACTTTCTAGTTTTTTAGCGAAACTTTGAAATATCCAATTTAATGGCTTCGGCATTTGTTTCACTAATCGCTCGGCAGCTTCAGATAAAGGTGTGTGTCCATACATAATTTCTGCTTCTAATGATTGTAATGCCGCCTTTAATAACCTAAGTTGCCGCGGTCTCTCACTGTACCTTTTAGCGTATGAAAATCCGAAAAAGGTGCTGACAGCAACTATTAATACCGCACCAAATATTTTCACCATACGCCTTGCGCCTTTTTATGAGGTAGTACTGGTTTTCCAGCTCTATCTTTCACTTGCATTACCGTTCCTGGACCTCTCGCTTTTGACAATTCCACAAACCTGTCAAACACCCCAAGTTCCAGCACCGCTTTTAGTGATGGCCGCTTTACAACATCTTCATAGGAAAATCCGTGTGCACTTATAAAAAGCTGAACACCTGCATGCACCGCTTCCATAATTGCTTCACTATCTTCTTTACGGCCAATTTCATCTACGATCAAAATATCAGGACTCATAGAACGAATCATCATCATCATTCCTTCAGCCTTTGGACATGCGTCTAACACATCGACTCGTGTGCCAAAATCATATTGCGGGATTCCTTTCACACAGCCAGCAATTTCTGATCGTTCATCAACAATCCCCACTTTACAGGAAGGAATTTCCGAAGCACTTACCCCTTGACTCATGCAGCGTGCCACATCTCTTAAAAGTGTCGTTTTTCCCGTTTGTGGAGGGCCAATTACCATCGTGTTTAACCATCTTGTTTCATACAAATATGGCAAAAGCGGTTCAGCAATTCCTATTTTTTGACGAGCGATACGAATATTAAAGGAAGAGACATCACGAATCATTTTCACTGCGCTTTTTTCTGTAATGACTTTTCCCGCTAACCCGATTCTATGCCCCCCGCGAAGCGTCACATACCCACGTTTTAATTCCTCTTCCATCGTATAAATTGAGAATTGACTTAACTTATTCAATAAGTAAATAGCATCCTCTGCAGTAGTGATATAGTCATAAAAAAATACCTTTCCATGCGCAATACACTCTAGCGGTCTTCCAATTCGAACACGAATTTCCTCTAAAGCATCGTATTGCTTACATTCTTCAATTAAGTACTTCATCGTTTTTGGTAAAACTTCTAATACCTCTTTCATCGGCTTCTCCCCACTATACTCGACTTACTATTTCAGTAATGCGATAAAAATACAGCAAATTCCAAGCGCTAGAAAAAAGAGCTTCAAGAAAGAAATTTCACTTGCTACACTCGCTATCCCAATTGTCATTGTTAAAATTAATACGGTAGGTCCAACAAACGCTAACATACCATTTATAAACAACGCTTTCTTCGCATCATTCACATAAAGCATAAGCAAAGCAGCAAATATCTCCGCACTACCTGAAAATAATCGAAGTGCTCCCATAACAAGCACGGATGTTTCCATTGCCGCTAGCCACTGTTTCATTCTTCCACCTTCTCCCGTAACAGTTACTAACTTCGTATTCTTAAAAAGAATATATTTGTACAACCATATGCAGAGGTTGTCTATTTCAGAAGTAAAAACATAATTTTTCTCTAAAGCCCGAATTAGAATCTGAATATTCATATTATTTTGTGGTATATTATGGTATATTTAGTTTGAAAGGGGTATAAACCATGCAGCACGTTACTTTATTACCACTCGATTTACGCTATACAAATGTGATTTTCGAGCTATCAAGTGATCCACATATAAAAAATGCATTAGGGATAACGGTAGAAAACATCGAAGACACAAAAGCATTTCTTCTTTTCGCAATAGAAGAAGAACGCCAAAAGAAATCCTTATCGAGAATGATTGTGAATGAAGAGAATGAAATAATTGGCCTCACCACACTTAAACATATTAATGATGAGAAGAAGCAATCTCACATTGGTAGTTGGCTCGGCTATCCGTACTGGGGAAAAGGCTATAACGAGGCTGCTAAAAAAGAAATCTTTAAAATCGCCTTTTTAGACTTACAACTTTCCTACGTATTTGCTGGTGCTAAAACGAATAATATCCGCTCGTTAAAAGCACAAGAAAAACTACCTTATATTTCATTGCATGTGGAAAACAAGTTTCCAGACGAACACGCTGCACTAGAGAAAGAAGTAAAGTCGACTTGCTCTCTGCATGTCGTGTCACGTGAAAATTTTTTAAACTGGTTGGAATTACAGAGTGAGGAGGAAAAATATGAAGGCATTGAAAATTAGTTTAACCGTTGTAGTAGAATTAGCTCTTATTTATCTTTTTTCATTGTTGGTCGGTTGGTCATTTATAGAGACCTTTTTCCTTGGTAGTTTAGGGATATTTGCAATTATGTGGTTAATTATTATGAGTAACCATAGAAATAACATTACAGATCACGCAATAAGTAAAACATTAACTGGCGTTGAGACTGGCGAAATAAAACCATTTCAAATTGTTTTGACTCCATCTATTATGGCTACTCTTTCACTTGTTTTAGTAAGTTTTATTATAACCACTATTTACTATCTACCCTATTTCCTATAAAAAAAGCACTCGTGATTATCACGAGTGCTTTTCTACTATGCACGAGAAACGTATTTACCTTCACCAGTGTTGATGATAAGCATTTCGCCTTCGTTAATGAAGATTGGTACTTGTACAACAAGACCAGTTTCTAATGTAGCTGGTTTTGTTACGTTAGAAGCAGTATCACCTTTAATACCAGGCTCTGTTTCTGACACTTTTAATTCAACTGTATTCGGAAGTTCAACACCAAGTACTTCGCCTTGGTAAGTCATGATTGCTACTTCCATGTTTTCTTTTAGGAATTTAAGCTCGCGCTCGATTTGGTTTTCACCAAGCTCGATTTGCTCATAAGTTCCGTTATCCATAAATACGTGAGCCTCACCGCTTGCGTATAAGTATTGCATACGACGGTTTTCGATGTGTGCTTTTTCTACTTTCTCACCTGCACGGAATGTTTTCTCTTGAACAGAACCTGTGCGAATGTTACGTAGTTTAGAACGAACGAATGCAGCACCCTTACCTGGCTTTACGTGTTGGAAATCAAGTACTTGCCAAAGCGCATTGTCCACTGAAATTGTTAAACCTGTACGAAAATCGTTTACTGAAATCATGTAAAAAAATCCTCCTGTGTATTACAAAATAATAAGTTCTTTTGGTGATTTCGTAATTACTTCATTACCTTCACTTGTCACAATGATATCATCTTCAATACGTACGCCGCCAATACCTGGAATATAAATACCTGGTTCTACTGTTACAGCCATACCTGGTTCAAGTACTGTATCAGAACGGAACGCTAAACCTGGTGCTTCATGGATTTCAAGACCTATTCCATGACCAGTAGAGTGCCCAAAGTATTCACCATATCCTTTTTCCGTTATGTAGTCACGCGTTAGCGCATCAGCCTCGCGACCTGTTAAACCAGCTTTAATACCGTTCACACCACGTAGTTGTGCTTCTAAAACGATATTATAAATTTCTTTTAATTTATCAGATGGTTCACCGACTGCAATCGTACGAGTAATATCAGAGCAATATCCTTTATAATAAGCGCCGAAGTCTAATGTAACGAAATCTCCTGTTTCTATCACTTTTTCAGATGCCACGCCGTGCGGTAATGCCGAACGAAGACCTGAAGCAACGATAATATCAAACGAAGAAGATGTTGCTCCTTGTTTTCTCATGAAAAATTCAAGTTCATTTGACACTTCAATTTCAGATACTCCCGGGCGAATGAATGATAGAATATGCTCAAAGGCAGCATCTGCAATCTGTGCAGCTTCCTTTAATATCTTAATCTCTGAATCAGTCTTTATCAAGCGTAACTTTTCTACAAGTCCAGAAGTCGGGATAAATTCAGCATCAATCGCTTCCTTATGCGCTGAATAAGAACTATATGTAAGAGTATCTTGCTCAAAACCAAGCTTTTGAATTCCAAGCTCTTTCACTTGCTTTGCCACTTCATCAATGATCAATCCTGCGTGCTGTACAATCTCATATCCAACCGCTTGTTTACTTGCCTGCTCGACGTAACGGAAATCTGTAATAAATTGAGCACGCTCTTTTGAAATAAGAACTACACCTGCTGTTCCTGTGAAGTTAGCCATATATCTACGACTATGTTCATTTGTTAACAAAATACCGTCAATGCCAGCCTCATCAAACGCACTTCGTAATCTTTCAATTTTCTCCATTACTTTATGCCTCCCTCAATTTCTCCATTAATGCAAATAACGCTAACTTATAGCCATAAAAACCAAATCCAACAATTTGTCCTGCACAAACAGCTGCCGTCACAGATTCGTGACGGAACGATTCACGCTGATGAATGTTAGAAATATGTACTTCAATAACAGGAATCGAAATGCTCGCAATGGCATCACGAATCGCATAGCTATAATGCGTAAATGCTCCTGGATTTAAAATGATCCCTTCATATATATCTTCCGCTTCATGAATAATGTCGATAATGGCACCTTCATGATTCGATTGGAAACATTCTAACTCCACTCCCATTGTTTCTGCTTCTTGCTTCATATCTGCTTCAAGTGTCGCTAGCGTGCCCTTCCCATATACATTTACCTCACGAACACCGAGGCGATTTAGGTTAGGACCGTTTACGAGAAGTAACTTTTTCATATTCTTAAAACTCCTTAATATTAAATATCTATACAATATTTTAACATAGGAGTTACTTATTTGAATAGTTCGTCTTCTCTTGCCCTTCTTGTTCTACTTTATTGCTATTTACTGCGTAAGAAACAGAATATGCTATAAACACACCATACAATATAAAAATACATATTGTCGTCACAATTGTCTCTTTTGGTAAATGGAGCGCACTTTTAATAACAGGGGCCATTAAACCCATCCCCAAAAACAGCAATGCCCACCAAAATAGCCCATAAATAATTCCCGGAATAATCCCTTCAAACTTCGCAAAAAATGCTTTATACAAAAAGGCAATCAAAATTGAAAGAAGTCCCATACACACTATTCCTGACACATTGCCCCATACACCTTCTTTCCAACTTCCAAACGCAAATGGTAAAAGGAAATAATTCGGTCCCGCCTCCGTAAATGAAAATATATGAAGGAAATACCATATCCCGCCCCAAAAGATTCCACCAAACAAACCAATCTGCACAAAATTCCTTGTTCCTAATTGTTCTTGACTCACATCGACACCTCCACTCAATAGTATGCCCGAAACTATTTTGAAGCATGTTTAAATCCTGCGAAATTTGTCTATAAAAAGAATAAGAAATGTCCGACTCTCATAACATTTTCCCTTGTCATCTACTTGTATTTGCCGATAAAATAAAGGAAACTCGGTGATTGTCTTATTTCAAAACGACAGAACCCAGTATGACAATTGCCTCTTTTTCTACATAAGAGAGAAACAAATACAGGTTGGTGTTAACATGGCAGAAGAGTCAAAACAAATATATGGCGGGCAAGCGGTCATAGAAGGAGTTATGTTTGGCGGTAGAGAATATACTGTTACAGCGGTTCGTCGTAAAGATAAATCGATTGAATTTTATCGATTACCACGCGTTCGTAATAAAGTATTATCTACGCTGAAAAAAATTCCATTTTTACGAGGGATTGCCGCTATTGTGGATGCAAGTGCGAATGGAGCAAAGCATTTAAACTTCGCTTCAGAACGATTTGACGTCCACCCAGAAGATGATGAACAAATTGCAAATAAAAAAGAAGAACAATCAAAATTAACGATGGTATTAGGAGTTGCAGCGGTTGGCGTTTTATCTTTCATATTCGGTAAAGTCATCTTCACAGCAGTTCCTGCACTATTAGCTGAATTAACGAGACCGATTTTCCCATCTCATACCGGGCAAATCATTGTCGAAAGTGTCATTAAGCTCATGCTATTATTGAGCTATATATACTTTATTTCTTTAACCCCACTTATTAAGCGGGTATTTCAGTATCACGGTGCGGAGCATAAGGTAATCAATGCTTACGAGAATAACCTTCCTCTGACTGTAGAAAACGTTCAAAAGCAAACTCGTCTCCATTATAGATGCGGCAGTAGCTTTATTATATTTACAGTCATTATTGGAATGTTCGTTTATTTCCTCGTCCCTACAGATCCTCTTTGGGCACGAGTTATAAACAGAATTTTATTAATTCCAGTTGTACTTGGTATTTCTTTCGAAGTATTGCAATTTACAAATCGATTACGAGATATTCCCGTATTACGCGTACTTGGATATCCTGGATTATGGCTACAACTATTAACAACGAAAGAACCAACAGATGATCAAGTGGAAGTAGCAATTGCATCGTTTGAAGAATTATTACGTTTAGAGAACAAACAATAATTATTTAAAAATGGTGTTCAACTCCTTTCCTCATCGTTAATATACTAATTTCAATATATGTTTTTAGGAGGTGTTCCTTATGAATGGTCGTTCGTTTACTTTCGCTATATTTGTGCTTATTATCGGATTGGCAATATTCGGCCTTGTTTCATCTGTTATTACAAATCCCATGGGTGTATTAAGAAATATCGGGTACATGTTACTTGTTGTCGGTATCTTTTATTTGCTATACAAGATGTTTACAAATTCCAGTGGTTCTGCAAATTCGCAAAGCTCATATAAGCGTGCGGCAAAACAATCGAACCGCAAACATGGGAAACAAAATGTAGCACCCCTAGGCAATTCTTTCTTTAAGTCAAATACTTCTAATGACAAAAGTAAAAAAGGGGATTCTTCCACTTTGAAACGAAAAAGAAAACAGTCTCATTTAACTGTCATTGAAGGCAAAAAAAGCAAAAAGAAAGACCGTGCTTCCTTTTAGGAAATACGGTCTTTTTTTATACTTTGAAGCACTTCTTTTAAACTTTTCTCTCTCATACTTTCAATTCGAAGATGATGATTTTCAAATGGTAAATTCCGTGTCACATCATTAGGTACAACAACGCACATTAATCCCGCTGCAACTGCTGCTCTCAATCCATTTAATGAATCTTCAAATACAACAGCTTCAGACGGCTTAATTCCTAACTCTTCTATTGCAACTCGATAAAGAGCTGGATCTGGTTTTACCTTCTCAACATCTTCCCTCGTTTTAATTACTTCAAAATATTCTCGAATCTGTAGCTCTTCTAAAAAATGAATAACCCATTCTCTAGATGAACTAGAAGCTAGTGCGATTTTCAATCCCATTTCTTTCGCTTCTTCTAAATATTCTTTTACCCCGTCACGCGCTTCTGGTATTTTCATTTTCTCTTTATGTAAAGTTGCCACTTTTTCTTTTAATACACTTTTGTTAAACTTCTCTTTTAATTGATCATTTAAATATGCAAAAAGCACCTCATCTGTTGTTCCAATGCATTTCGCAAATTCCTCTAAAGGTAGCTCTCCGCCGTATTCACGAACAGCATCTCTGAAAGAGTGAAACCATATCGTTTCTGTGTCCACAATTAATCCATCAAAATCAAAAATAATTGCTTTCATAATTCTCCCATCCTTTTCGAATTGAAATAAAAAAGGAAACGCCATCCGTTCCCCTTAATTACTTTTCTCTTCATTTGCTTTTTGAACACCACGAAGTGTTTCCACTCGAACCTCATCTTGTTCAAAGTATTGTACTAAATCACCGATACGGTCAATTGATTCCCAACTTAAATGATGTTCAATTCCTTCTACATCATTATAAATTTTGCTTTCATCCACACCGATAATGCGCATAAACTGTTCTAACAATTCATGTCGATATACGAGACGTTCCCCGATTTTTTTACCTTTTGATGTTAATACAAGCCCTCTATATTTTTCATAAATTAGATATTCGTCTTTGTCTAATTTTTGTACCATTTTTGTTACAGAGGATGGATGTACACTAAGCGCTTCAGCAATATCAGATACACGGGCATAACCCTTTTCATCAATCAACAAATAAATTTGTTCAATATAATCTTCCATACTAGGGGTAGGCATCGGTTTCCTCCATCCAATTTCATTTTGCTTATTCCGTACGAAGCAATCAATAAAATGATACACCAGAAAGAATAACGTGACAAGGTGGAAACGAGCCTAAATCTGCAAAAGTGAAAAGAACCTGCATTCAAATACAAGTTCCTTTCATGTAAAATATTGAATTTCTGCTTCAGGAAAAAAGTGATGAATATATCCTCGAATCGTTTCTTCCAATACTTCTGCATCATCTTTTTTATATACATATTTCCCAATTCCATATCGTCCCCATTTATACTTTCGCTTCTCTTCATCCATTTCAAGCTTCGTATTTGGATAACGCTCTTGAATAACCTTTTTTGCTGGTTTCGTAAAACGATGCTGAATTAATTCAAACGTTAAATTTGGTATCGTCATATCTTTCAGCGCATTGTACAGTCGTTCAAATAATTCGCGGTATCCTTCTTCCCATCCCTCATGCATATAAAGTGGTGCAACTATAAAACCAAGTGGATAACCTGCACCTGCTACTTTACGAGCCGCCTCAATTCGCTCTTCAAACGGCGATGTCCCTGGTTCAAAATTTTTAATTACATATCGTGAATTTATACTAAACCTGAAACGAGTTTTCCCATTATGCTTTGCATCTAATAAATGATCAACATGCGAATATTTCGTAACGAAACGTAAACGCCCATATTCACTTTCTCCAATGAATTCAATCGTCCGCTTTAATGCATGTGTTAAATGATCAATCCCAACAATGTCTGATGTACACGCCGCTTCAAATCTTGTTATTTCAGGTTCTCTTTCATCCATATATTGCTTTGCCTTCTCAAATATTTCATCGAGATTCACATACACGCGAACGTAAGGCTTACTCCCAAGTGTCGTTTGCAAATAACAATAATGACAATGCCCCATACACCCTGTTGCGAGCGGGATTGCATATTCAGCTGACGGTTTTGACGTATCAAACTTTAATGTCTTCCTCACCCCAACGACAAGCGTTGCCTTTGCATTACGATACTTTTGCAAATCATTTTCTCCTGGTAAATTTCTAATTTGATTATGTGATGTCGTTTCACGAATTTCTAATCCCATCTTCGTAAACTTCTCATAAAGCTCTTTTCCAAGCGGATATTCAAGTGCCTTTGGTTCAAAGTAAATGAGTTTTGGCATAAATGGTTTCATGTGCTTCCCTCCCTCTCGTTAGTATGGGAAACGTTGAAAAATTAACACTCATTAAAGTTTTCCACTTCAGTAACTTGCGTTGCAAGTTACTGAATGTTATAATTTGGATAACAACTACCTTGCAACGCAAGTTACCTGAGTAAAAGGTGGTGAAATCATGCACAGCCAAATGTTAAAAGGTGTACTAGAAGGTTGCATCCTATACATCATTTCACAAGAAGAAGTGTACGGATATGAACTGAGCACAAAATTAAATACACACGGCTTTACATTCGTAAGCGAAGGAAGCATATATCCGTTATTGTTACGTATGCAAAAAGAAAAATTGATTGAAGGAACATTAAAAGCCTCCTCACTTGGTCCAAAGAGAAAATATTATCACGTAACGGATAAAGGATTAGAACAGCTTGAAGAATTTAAACAAAGCTGGGGAATGGTTTCTACTACGGTAAATAACTTATTACAGGGGGAGTGATGAGGATGAATGCCCAAGACATGGTTGAATTGAATAATAAAAAACGTGAGCTTCTAACTTCCGAAAACGAAGCTGCTTATGGCGATATGTTAGTATATCTTCGAATATCAAACGTACCTCAGCAACAAATGGAGGAACTTTTACTAGAAATATTAGATCATCTTATCGAAGCACAAGCAGAAAATAAAAGTACTTACGACATTTTCGGTAATGATTTACAATCTTATTGCGATGAACTTATATCAGCTTTACCAACCCAAACAAAGTTAGAAAAAACTTCTTTAATTGGATTTTCTATTAGCTTACTTCTTGTTATACAGTTTGGAATCGATGCAATTGTTTCTTTTTTTATTTTAACTTTTGGAAATACTGCGGAACAATTAACCCCAGTTTTTAGTATCCCTGGAACTACTTTGTCTGTTTCAATAATTATACTAGGTATACTATTTATTTTATATTTGTTAAAGCGTTACTCCTTTGATCAGAAAATGAATTGGAAAAGAAGAATTCTATTTGGATTCGCATTTGCTACTCCATTTTGTTCCGCTGTATTCTTAAATATTTATTTCCAAAAGCAACCTTATCTCATTTATCATCTAACCTTTTGGCAAAATGCTTTAATTGCTATCTTATTTTTTATTTTATATAAATTACTATATAAAAAATCAAATTTTTAACAGCCCTTCAAAAGGCTGTTTTTTCTTCTGTCTAATTTTACAAATTGAAAAATTTCATAAAGAAAATAAGAAAAATGCAAAATAATTAAAGTTAATTGTTGACGTGATGCTTTTATTATCGGTATCATAAATCTTCGTGAGCAATTATTTTTCGTTATACGATTTTTTTATTATTACTGAATTTTTGAGAGGAGAAATTAGATGTCAGTTAAGAAGAAAACGCAAGTACGCACCGGCAAAATGGTACGTGAACTAATGTTAGCAGACGAAGATGTAAATGCTTCGCTAATTATGGTATATAGTGAAAACGGTGTAAACGCAGAAATTAAAATCGAGGGCTTAACGCCGAAATGTAACGAAGAATTATTTTTGAGCGGAAACGTGGATTGGAACAAGAGTGTTATTTATAAAATTGTTGATTTCACTGGAAACGCTGAAGTTGGTAAAGTTACATTAACAGCGATGAACAAAAACAATGTTTCTCTAGAAATTGAACGCGTTATGTGGAGTAAAGAAAATAAAGAAGCTGCCGAGCAAGAAGAAACACAGGTAGAAGCAGCACCGAAAAAAGAAGTAGTTGTAGAAGCTCCAAAAGCAATTACACCTGCTCCTAAGCCTGTTACGCGTGTGGAAACACCTGCTATGGCACCTAAACCTACTCCGGTACCGACACCGAAGCCAGTAAGCGTAGAAGCGGCTGTAGAACTAACTACTCCAGCACCTGTGAAAAAAGTAGTCCCTACTCCAGTTACAAAGCAAGAGACAGCACCGGTTGCTCCTGCAAAACCGAAGCAGCCTGCTTTGACTGAAACAAATTCAAAACTACAAGAAAATTATGTTAAACTCGTGAAAAAGACAATTGAAGTTTGTCAAGATTACGAGCTTGGCATCGACATAGATGATTCTATTGAAAGCTTAAAAGAAGAACTACAAAGCCAAGGTATTAGCGTTACATTTGATAAAGAAATTATGGACGTTGTAAGTCGTCTTCGTTCTTTACAAGATAAAGGAATCAAAGTAGAAAAAGTACTTAATTTACTATAAAAAAATAAGAGGTGGCAATTGCCATCTCTTATTTTTTATAATTCCACTCATTACTTTCATACTTTTCTTTCGCTAACGTTTGAACTTCATGTAACTGTTCTTCTGTTAATTCATATGGAACAAGTTCTACATCCAATCCTTTTTCAAACCCAATTTCAAACGCTTTAATTAACTGTTCTATCGTAAATGTACGGTCTGTTAATTCATTAATTGCTACTGCTTTAGAAGAGAACATACTCTTCATACGTTCCTTCACACGTTCATTTGGGAATAAAAATAGATCATATAGTTCATCTAAATCAATTTCTAATGGAATCGATCCATGCTGTAAAATAACACCTTTTTGACGTGTTTGAGCACTACCAGCAATTTTTCTTCCTTCCACTACAATTTCATACCAAGATGGTGCATCAAAACATACACCTGAACGTGGATTTTTCAAATTTTCACGATCTGCTTCTGTTTTTGGAACTGCATAATATGCTTCTAACCCTAATGCCTTAAAACCATCTAATAAGCCTTGCGAAATAACACGATACGCTTCTGTAACTGTTTTTGGCATATTCGGATGATCTTCAGACACAATAACACTATACGTTAACTCTTTGTCATGTAGTACACCCCTGCCGCCTGTTTGACGACGAACGAATCCATATTTCTTTTCGTTAACTACATCCATATTAATATCTTTCTCAACACGTTGAAAATATCCAACTGTTAATGTTGGTACTTCCCATTCATAAAAACGAATTGTTGGCGGCATTTTCTTTTCACTTTGCCAACTTAACAAACATTCATCTAACGCCATATTAAATGCCGGTGAACATTGACCAGAGTTAATATAACACCATTTTTCTTTTCCCATCCTGCACCTCATATAACCAATTATTTTTCACATTCTCTAGTCTACCAAATTCGACAAAATTTGTGAAAGAATACGAAATTTCTTCTTATATGCAAATGAATCTGTTGCATAAATACATATGGGCATTATAATATTGAAAGTAGGATAAGAAAAAAGGGAGCGATAGAATCGTGTCAACAACTTGGATTATTTTATTAGCCGTAATCGTAGCATTTATCGGCTACACTGTATGGATGTACTTCTATCAGAAAAAATTAATTAAAACTCTTACAGAAGAAGAATTTCGCGCTGGCTACCGTAAAGCACAGCTTATCGATATTCGTGAAACAGACGAATATAACGCAGGGCACATTTTAGGTGCACGTAACATTCCGTTATCACAAATTCGCCTTCGCCATAAAGAACTTCGTCAAGATCAACCTGTTTACTTATATTGCCAAAGCGGATTCCGTACAGGTCGTGCAGCGCAATACTTAAAAAAACAAGGCTACAAAGATTTCTACCAATTACAAGGTGGATTTAAATCTTGGACAGGCAAAATTAAAAAGAAATAATAACATACAAAAAACTAGCTGAATAAATCGGCTAGTTTTTTCATTTCATCTTGTTCGCAATGTATAATAAATTCTGCTTAATCGTTTCTTTATCGTTCTCTTCTACATTCCGATACAATAGCTGATATTCAATTCCTTTCTCTTTCCATATAAGCGTAGCAAATTCGTCACCACGTTCATAATCATCTTTATTTTTAAAATAAGCAGACGTTCCATTATTCAGTTTCATTTGTTCTTGAAATCGCTTCTCTTCCACGAGATCCGGAAAACTATAAGGAAAGTTCGCGACATTTAACTCAATATACTCATTTCGACCTGGCTCCTGCTGTTTATATTTAATCGTTAAGACAGCGTTCTTTTTCCCAAGCGTTCTTACTTCACCCTTCACATCACTTGTAATGTCGTACGGTAAAAACGTTGGAACTTTAAACTTCACCGGAAAATATTTTGGAAGTTCCTTTAGCGGAATAGGATCCGTAACACGATCCATAGCTCCTCCTGTTGTTCCCACAAAGTGTTTTTCTTCTTGCATCGTTTGCTGAAACGAACACGAACTAAGTACAAAACTAGAAAACACGAAACAAATGATTCTTTTTTTCAATTTGTTTCCGCCCTTTCATACCGCTCTCTTAACGAACGAAGCGTTGATATGCTCTTCATATTCGCTTTGTCATTAAACTCCACCTTTGAAAACTTTCCACGTTATTCTCACACATTTTGACAACACTTTTTGCAAACAAAAAAGACCCCTATCATTCTTACGCCCAAGTGAAAAGGTTACGCGAATAAAAAGAAGTCTTATTAATACCATAGTTTGTGAAAAGCTTTTCAGGTCAAGATTTTTTCTTTATTATTATTTTCCCTTTATAATAAGGGAAAGAGGTGATACATATGGCCAATATAAAACAAATTGCTAAAACTGCTGGTGTATCGATATCAACTGTTTCTCGTGTCCTGAATAATCACCCTTACGTAAAAGAAGAAAAGCGTAAGCGTGTTCTAGATGCTGTTGAAGAATTAAACTACGCAAAAAATATAAATGCTGTCCATTTAATAAGAGGGAAAACATATACAATTGGAGTTATGCTTCCTTTCATTAACCTCCCCTACTTCAGTACCATTATTGAAGGAATCGGTAACGAAGCATTATTAGCTGGATATCACATTAATTTATGCCAAACAAATTACGATAGCCTTGAAGAAATTCGTGTTCTTGAAATGATGAAAATGAAACAATTTGATGGGATGATTATTTGCTCCCGAACGAGCTCTTGGGAACAAATCGAACCTTTCGCAAAATTTGCCCCTATTATTTCATGTGAAAAAATGAAGCACCCCCTCATTTCATCCATCTACGTAGATCATTATGAAGGTTTCCGTCTCGGTACTGCCTATTTACTAAGTAAAGGCCATGAAAAAATCGGAATTTGTTTAGCAAGAAAAACAAGTGTAAATTCCATGGAGCGCGAAAAAGCGTTCGCCGATACCCTTCGTAACGAAGGGGCAACGTTGCATCCTGAATGGATTTTCCACCAATGCTATACAATGCAGGACGGAGCACAAATACTCCATCGTATTTTAAATATGAAAAATCGTCCAACTGCTATTTTTACAGCGAACGATCAAGTTGCAGCTGGTTTATTAACAGAGGCTCGAAAACATGGTATTCGAGTACCTGAAGACCTTGCTATCCTTGGATTTGATAATCATGAAATTTCAAAGGCATTAGAAATTTCCACAATTGAACATCCCGGTCTCGCAATGGGCTCACATGCTTTTTCTTTATTCCATAAGCAGATCCAAAGCGAGCAAATTGTCGGCAGTGCAAAAGAACTTTCATTCCATTTAATTGAGCGAGAGACTGTCTAAAAAGAGCGTTACCTATAACGCTCTTTTTCAGCTCTTCACCTATTGACATTATATTTTCCATCTCATATAATTAACCTAACGAACGGTAGGTAGGGGATGAAGATGACAGCAAACCGCATTAAAGCTGTAGCACTTTCTCATTTCGCACGCTACGGCTATGAAGGAACTTCATTGGCAAATATTGCTCAAGAAGTTGGGATTAAAAAACCATCGATTTACGCACACTTTAAAGGAAAAGAAGAGCTATATTTCATATGCTTAGAATCTGCTCTTCAAAAAGATTTGCAGAGCTTCACAGGCGATATCGAAAGCTTTTCCAATTCGTCCACTGAAGAATTGCTTTTAAAATTATTAAAAGGCTATGCAAAACGATTTGGTGAAAGTGAAGAATCAATGTTTTGGTTACGAACTTCTTATTTTCCGCCTGATGCATTTCGCGAGCAAATTATTAATAAAGCAAATGTACACATTGAAAACGTCGGAAAACTTTTATTCCCTGTATTTAAAAGAGCAAGCGAACAAGATGAGCTGCATAACATTGAAGTAAAAGACGCCTTAGAAGCTTTTCTATGCTTACTCGACGGTCTTATGGTTGAACTACTATACGCAGGTTTAAATCGTTTTGAGACACGTTTAGACGCTTCTTGGAAAGTATTTTGGCGCGGACTTTCAAACTGACGGATTGCTCCTTTGCAATGCGTCGTTTTTAAGCCCTTTACCTAACGACTGGTAGGAAGGAGAAATGACATATGGCATGGATTTATGTAATCATCGCTGGTATTATTGAAATCTTTTGGGTGATTGGACTAAAAAAAGCGGAGGCACCACTTGAATGGGCTGGTGTTGCGCTATTAATTACAATTAGTTTCGTCTTATTATTTAGAGCTTATAAAGATTTACCTGTCGGCACTGTATACGCAGTCTTCACAGGAATTGGGGCTGGCGGAATCGTTCTGACAGAGATTTTCGTCTTCGGAGAACCTTTCTCTATTGTAAAAGTATTATTAATTGGTTTAATCTTCTTCGGAGTAATTGGTTTAAAACGAGTAACAGAAGAAAAAGAAGCGAAGGAGGCCGCATAAAATGGCTTGGGTATTTTTAATTCTAGCTGGTATTTGTGAAATTATTGGTGTACTCTTTATGAAAGTAGCCACTGAAAAGAAAGGCTGGGCACCAAAAGTTATTTTAATCGCTAACTTCGCAGTAAGTTTCTTTTTCTTATCTCTTGCGATGGACACGTTACCGATGGGAACTGCTTACGCGATTTGGACTGGAATCGGAACTGCCGGTAGTGCACTTCTTGGTATTCTTATTTTCCGTGAATCAGCGGATTGGCGTCGTCTTGCTTTCTTAAGCTGCATTTTATGCGGCGCTGTTGGCTTAAAACTATTAAGCTAACGTGAGGTGAATGTCATGTGGAAAGAAAAAGGGAAGCAAATGTTAGCATGGATTACACTCGGGATTGTCATTCTATTGCAAATAAGTTTTCATATAATAGAATGGTTGTTTCATAAAGTAGTATCCATTCTCACATTCCTTCCTAACATGACACTTGAAATTATATCAATCGTTTGGTCCATTATTGCCTCCATTGCAATCGTCATTATATGGAGTATCGCCAAGCTATGGAATAAGTTATTTAAAAAGGACAGTACTTCTGAAAAAGAGTAACTGTCCTTTTTTATATTCATTCAGACTTTCTGTAGAAGTTTGATGTGATAAGACAAAGAAGACCAACTATGACAATACTTATACCAATCCCTTTATGCAAATTAGGAAATGGTGATGGTATATCTGAGTAAAAATTTGCTAATATGAGACCGATTGAAAATAAAAGTACCCCTATTCTATATAACCATTTTCGTTTGTTCATCATTCTCCCCTCCTAAAATTTTTCATACACTCCTTTCTTTTGGACATACTACCTAAAAAAGGAGTGAATAATATGCAAAATTCTATACATAAGCAAATCCTATTTTTATTTTTCCTATTTCTTATTCTCATCATCGTTTTCAGCTTTATATTACATACTCCGAAAGATGTACCAAATAGCGTTTCTTTTTATAAACTACTGCTCTCGTATTGTCGTTATTGAAGAAGGTGCCTTTTTTAAGGCACCTTTTAAAATTCTCTTTTTTCATATATTTTTACTGAAACGAAGATAGATGCTATGAACATACATATTGAACTAACGAATAACATGCTGTTATATAGTTGAATTTGTTCTAGGTTGATTCCAAAGAAAATAGAAGAAACAGCCATAGGTGCTATTAGTATAAAAATCGCAATAAAAATAGTTTTCTTATACCCTAGCCAAAAGGATAGCGGTAAAACCAAACTTAAATACACTAAAATAAAGCTAATACTAGCAACCATTTTCGTTTCAATAAATTCAAATAAGTTAACCCCACTCTTCATTCCCATCGTGAAACAACCGACCGTTACACTTATAAAAAGAATAATAATTGCTACTATATATTTTGCATACACAATTTGTTTTCTCAATATTGGGAAACTATTTACTATGACTTCACTTTCATTTTTACTATCTGCTTCAAATGTTTTTACTGTTGCCCCAATTGTAATAATTACTGACATAATTATGAACAGATTTTCCGTATCCGTTAAGGCCATATAAAAGAAAACAGGATACAGTATGTACCAAATTAAAAATTTCCATTGAATGATGAAATCTTTTAAAATTAGTTGCTTAATCATGTATTACACCTCCTAATATGAAAATGTCACTTCTATAACTCTGCCTCCTGAAACATTTTCATTGAGAGGAACATTGATATGAATATACTTACTAATACTCCGATACCAAGAACACTCATTGCTAGTGTAGCCTCTTGAGAGTGGAGTACTTTTAGCATAATTGTTTTATCACCAAAAATATTACACATAAGGCCAATCATACCTGTTAAAGGCAAAATCATAATCACATTCAAGACATTAATAGCTTTATATCCCCCAATGTAATTAGTAGGTATCGTTACTACACAATAAATCAAGGTTGCTGCTATTGCTGAAAATATTGCATATCCAGGAATAACTATATCTCTGTTCAACAAAATATTTCCTAATATTACGACTATAGAGGTTATACTCAAACCGACTATAATAAATAATGTGGTTGAAATATATTTAGCTATAACTATCTCTGTTCTCGTTATAGGCAAGCTCACTAATACTTTTTCCGCTTTACTTTTCTCTTCATAATAAAAAGAAATATATATAATCGTACTACATGTTATAAATAATCCTATTGCAATCCCCATTGGTTCGACGGAATCCTTAAAAATAGATAAAATGGGTATTAAAAAATAGAAAGGAAACATCTTCTTCTGTAAGAAAAACTCCTTCAAAATCAATTGTTGCATATAAATTCTCCTCTCTATAAATCACGCGTTTCATAAATTTTAATTGTAAGAAACATAGAAACGATATAGACACTAGCTAATATCATTCCTCCAACTATAAATACACCAATATGTACTGGATTCATAATCCACTCACTGAATGAAGATGTTGTTTCATTCAGCCCATCACTAATAAATATCCAAAGAATTACACCCACTCCTATTGATGCTGCTGATCCTATACTTCTTACTACCTTCGATTTTGTACCATAATAACTAGGGAAAAACGTGACAACAAAAAATGTGGCATAAACAGCTCCATTTATGACTTCATACCATGGAATTTCAATGTATAGATTAGGATGATATACACCGATATCACTAATAACCACAATACCCCTTATAAGAAAAACAACTAACATCGTAGAGAGAATGGCACCAACAATGAATATTGCACAGGAAATATATCTAGCAATTATGATATCCTTTCGACTTACCGGTAAACTATTTATAACAATGTCACTTTTATTTCTTTCATCCATAACGGTTAACGTCATAACCGATGAAAAGGTTATAAATAGACAACTCATTGGAAATAACAATTCACCACTTGCATCTAACATAAAGAACAAAAGGGGCATAACAAGATTCACTATCCAAATTACCCGAAAAAAGAATAAATCTTTATATACGAGCTGACGCATAAGCACCTCTCCCTTTCGCAGTGTAAACGATGATATCGTCTAATGTAGGCTTTTCTATTACAACCTCATTTCCAAACCAATCGATAATTGCTTGTTTATCCTTCGCTAAACCTTCAAAACCAAATTTATTTTTTCGTAATCCAACAAATAGTTCTTTTCCTTCTCGATCTAATAAATCATTGCTTCCCTTTACGATTACGTAGTTCTCCATTAATTCATCTTTTTCACCAGTAAATATAATTTCTCCATCGTTGATAAACGTAATATAATCTGCAATACGTTCTAAATCCGTTGTAATGTGGGTTGAGAATAATACAGATACTTCATCTTCCATTACAATTTCTTGCAGCATATCAAGTAATTCACTTCGAACAACTGGATCTAATCCTGCTGTCGGTTCGTCCATAATAATAAACTCCGCGTGGTGCGAAAGTGCGATGGCAATTGCAAATTTCATTTTCATCCCTTTTGATAGCTCTTTAATTTTTTTATACTTTGGAACTTGCAATCTTTGCATATACGATTGGTATTGATTTTCGTCCCACTTTTTATATAACGGTGCAATAATACGTTTCATTTGTTCACACGTTAAATCTTCGTAATAATGATTTTCATCATATACAAAACCAATATTTTGTTTTATGTCCTTTTCGGCTTTCTTATTGTCTTTGCCAAAAATTTTTATATCGCCGCTATCTTTTCTAATTAAATTCATAATCATTTTGATCGTTGTACTTTTCCCAGCACCATTTGGTCCGACAAACCCCATAATATATCCTCGTGGTAATGCAAAACTTATATTGTTCACTGCAAAATCTTGATAACTTTTACAAACATTTTTTAGCTCTAACATCTCTTATTCCCCCTTATATAAACACGCAATCATCTGCTGCAATTCTTCAAGTGAAAGCTGCAACACTTTACTTTCATTCACAATCTCTTCCGCTTTACTTTCCAATAGGCGAAGCCTTTGTTCTTTTAATAGTTCATTATTTTTACGTGAAACATAAGTCCCCTTCCCAGCAACAGTTTCTATATATCCTTCTTTTTCAAGCTCCTCGTATGCACGCTTCGTTGTAATGACACTAATTTGTAATTCCTTCGCTAAGCTACGAATAGACGGTAATTGATCTCCACCCTTTAAACCGCCATTTAAAATAAGCTGGCTTAATTGTTTTCTTATTTGCACATAAATAGGGTCTTGGGAAGAATTCGAAATAATAATATTCATGTTTTCCTCCAGTGTGTGTATATACTGTGTATACCTTATATATACAGTATATACACAGCATCCTATTTTTGGCAAGAAAAAAAGACCAACATTTTCCTGTTGGTCTTTCGTATATGTATCACTTTTCAAAGCGATCTAACATCTCGTCTCTCATTCCGAAACTAACAACCGCAATTCCTATATACATAAACAGAAGGAATGCCGGATGAACTGTGTTGTACCAGCTGCTGTCAACAATTAAGTAAATCGTTAATGCCACAACAAGAACAAACGCTAAGATAAACATATAAAAGTGTCTTGTACTACCCATGATAAACTCCTCTCTTCTCACTTCACCATTCAACAGTTTATTTTATCGAATAATTCGATATGACTCAAGGTTAACTTTCTGTTATGTAATCAAGTTCTACCTTTACAATGTCCTCACATGCTATTGAAATGATTGTTCCTTGTTTATCAATCGCCGTCACTTCTCTATTATCCATTACACGATTTGCTACTCTTTCTAACACTTTCCCTTGGTCTCGATAGCAAAATTCTTTTACATCTTTAATTGTTTCTCCATTTTCTAAATGGTATACCATTCTATAACATCGATATCCCACACTTTCACCCCCGTCTTGTTCGTTTTTTCACATATACATAAAAATGAGTAATCTTTGCCTCATCACATCTTCTTAATTTCAATAAAATTCTAACAAAAATAAATACTTTTATCAAACCGACTTTTTCAACAAAACTACCTATAAAACTACACCTTTACACCATTAGGAAACAAAAAACATATTTTTTTAACATTTTCTTCACTATTTCTGCATAAAGTGAAACTTTAATCAGTGGGGATTTTTGTTCATCCCCACTGATTATTAGTTGAACCAATCGGGCATTTACGGACAGTTTATCTCCCACCTGGCTTCTTTGCACCAGCTAAGTTTTGAGTTGGGAGTTTACTGTCCGTTAATGCGGGACAAATTATCCATACAAAAAAAGAACCCGCCTCAGCGAGTTCTTCTTTTGTTATTCTAATCAAACTTGTACAGGAGCTGGCTTTGCATAACGTAAAACTGGTTTACGTGCAGCCATCGTTTCGTCTAAACGTTTAATGACTGTCGTATGCGGTGCTTCTTGTACAACTTCTGGATTTTCTTCTACTTCTTTAGCGATTTGAATCATCTTATCAATGAAACCATCTAATGTTTCTTTTGATTCTGTTTCTGTCGGCTCAATCATAATACATTCTTCCACATTTAATGGGAAGTAAATTGTTGGTGGATGGTAACCGAAATCAAGCAGACGTTTTGCAATATCTAATGTACGTACACCAAGTTTCTTTTGACGACGACCTGATAATACAAATTCATGCTTACAATGTCTATCGAATGGAAGATCGTAGAATGGCGCTAATCTTCTCATCATATAGTTCGCATTTAATACAGCATACTCTGTTACTGCACGCAAGCCATCTGGACCCATAGAGCGAATATACGTGTATGCACGAACGTTAATTCCGAAGTTACCATAGAATGGTTTCACACGACCAATTGCTTCTGGACGGTCGTAGTTGAAGTGATAACCATTTTCCGTTTTTTCTAAAATTGGTTTTGGTAAGTACGGAATTAAATCAGCTTTCACACCTACTGGACCAGAACCTGGGCCACCACCGCCGTGAGGACCTGTAAATGTTTTATGAAGGTTTAAATGCACAACGTCAAATCCCATATCTCCTGGGCGCGCTTGGCTTAATACCGCATTTAAGTTTGCACCATCATAGTATAATTTACCGCCTGCATTATGGACGATTTCTGCCATTTCTAAAATATTTTCTTCAAATAGACCTAATGTATTAGGATTTGTTAACATAAGTGCTGCTGTTTCTTCGTTTACAACACGTTTTAAGTCTTCTAAGTCAACAAGGCCATTTTCATTTGATTTTACTGTAATTGTTTCAAAACCAGCTACAGTTGCAGATGCTGGATTCGTTCCGTGAGCAGAGTCAGGCACAATTACTTTCGTACGGTTAAAGTCACCATTCGCTTCATGGTATGCACGAATTAACATTAAACCTGTCCATTCTCCGTGTGCACCAGCTGCTGGTTGTAAAGTAACAGTATCCATACCTGTAATTTCAATTAAATGCTCTTGTAAGTCGTACATTAATTCCATTGCACCTTGTACTGTCTTTTCATCTTGCAGTGGATGAATATTTGCAAAGCCTGCGAAACGAGCCACGTTTTCATTAATTTTCGGATTATATTTCATCGTACAAGATCCAAGTGGGTAGAATCCAGAATCAACGCCGTGGTTACGGTTTGAAAGCGCTGTGTAATGACGCATAATATCAAGTTCAGATACTTCTGGAAGCTCTGCATCTTCAACGCGAATATAATCGCTCTCAAATACATCTTCTAATTTTACTTCTTCTACATCTAATTTGGGTAAGCTATATCCTACGCGGCCTTCTTTAGTCACTTCAAAAATAAGTGCTTGGTCTTGGTTCTTCATTGGATAGCCCCCATTTCATTTACAAGTGTGTCAATTTCCTCTTTTGTACGAAGCTCTGTTACTGCTACAAGCATATGGTTTTCATGCTCTTTATAATCACGGCCTAGATCGTAACCACCGATAATATTCTTTTGTAATAATGCATCGTTTACTTCTTTCACTGGACGTTTGCAATCTACAACAAACTCATTGAAGAATGGTCCAGCAAATGTTACTGTGAAGCCTTTCGCCTCAAATTGACGTTTTGCATACTGTGCTTTAGAAATGTTTTGACGTGCCATTTCTTTCACACCTTGTTTGCCAAGTGCCGTCATTGCAACAGAAGCTGCTAATGCATTTAACGCTTGGTTTGAACAAATGTTAGATGTCGCTTTATCACGGCGAATATGCTGTTCACGTGCTTGTAACGTTAATACAAATCCACGTTTACCATCTGAATCTACAGTTTGTCCAACAAGACGTCCTGGAATTTTACGCATAAATGCTTTCGTTGTTGCAAAGTAACCACAGTGCGGTCCACCAAACTGCGTTGGAATACCGAATGGTTGTGCATCACCGATTACAATATCAGCACCAAATTTCCCTGGTGGTGTTAATGCGCCTAATGATAATGGATTTGAAGAAACGATAAATAATGATTTTTGTTGATGAACGATTTTTTCAATATCAGCTAATTTTTCAACTTGTCCGAAGAAGTTTGGATATTGAACGATTACACAAGCAACTGTATCATCTACTTCACTTTGTAATACGTCTAAATCTGTTACACCATCTTTATGATTAATTTCAACAACTTCAAGATTTTGACCTTTTGCATACGTTTCAAGTACTGCTCTTGATTCTGGATGAACCGCGCTAGATACAAGAATTTTCTTTTTGCGAGTATGGCCAGCTGCTAACATTGCCGCTTCAGCTAAAGCTGTACCCCCGTCATACATAGAAGAGTTTGCTACATCCATTCCTGTTAATTCACAAATCATTGTTTGGAATTCAAAGATTGCTTGTAATTCCCCTTGTGAAATCTCTGGTTGGTATGGCGTGTAAGCTGTATAAAATTCTGAGCGAGAGATAACGTGATCTACAATTACTGGAGCGTAATGATCGTATACGCCTGCTCCTAAGAAAGAAGCGTACTCTTTTAAGTTAGCATTTTTACTAGCCATTTGAGATAACTCTTTTAAAAGCTCTGGCTCTGATTTTGCTTCTTTAATTTTTAAATCCCCTTTAAAACGAACACTCTCTGGAATATCAGAGAATAACTCATCGATCGTTTGAACGCCGATCGTTTGTAACATTTCTTTTTTGTCTTCTTCTGTCATTGGAAGATAACGATGCAACATGAAATCTACCCCTCTCCCCGTTACTTTGAACGTTTATAAAATGGTGTTGGAACAACTACTGCTTTGACGCGTTTATTACGAATTTCAATTTCTACTTCTGTATCAACTGCTGCGTATTTTACATCAATTAGTGCTAAACCAATGCTTTTCTTTAACGTTGGAGATTGTGTACCACTCGTTACTTCCCCGATTTTTTCTTCTCCAATAAATACAGGGTAATGCGTACGAGGAATTCCACGTTCGATTACTTCGATGCCGACTAACTTACGAGGCGCACCGTTTTCTTTTTGCTCTTTTAACGTTTCTTTTCCAAAGAAGTCTGCTTCTTTATTTGGTTTTACCGCAAAGCCAATTCCAGCTTCAATCGGTGTAATATCTTTTGATAATTCTTGTCCATAAAGTGGTAATGTTGCTTCGAATCGAAGTGTATCACGAGCACCTAAACCACATGCTTTTAAGCCTTCTTCTGCTCCAACTTCAAGAAGTTTCTCCCAAAGTTTTGCAGCATCTTCACTCTTACAGTAAATTTCGAATCCATCTTCACCTGTATAACCTGTACGAGATACAAGTGCTGGAATTCCATCTACAAGAATATCGTTTTTAAATTTAAAGAACTTAATTTCTTTCAAATCTTCTGACACAACTTTTTGTAAAATGCCTTCTGCTTTTGGTCCTTGAATTGCAAGCTGTGCAACTTCACTAGAAACATTGACTACTGTCGCATCGCCAATTACATGACTTGCTAACCATTCGTAATCTTTCTCGATATTTGATGCATTGATTACTAATAAATAGTCTTCTTCACCACGTTTGTAGATTAATAAATCATCTACTGTACCACCATTTTCGTAGCACATAGCTGTATATTGTGCGCCTCCTACCTTTAAGGTAGATACGTCATTTGTAACAACACGTTGTAAAAATGCTAAACTATCTACACCTTTTACTTCAACTTCTCCCATATGAGACACATCGAACAAACCTGCAGCTGTACGTACAGCTTCATGTTCTTCTTTAATGCTTGAAAATTGAACTGGTAATTCCCAACCACCGAAGTCGATTGTTTTCCCACCATACTTCGCGTATACATCAAATAACGGTGTACGTTGTAATGTAATCATGCTCTCTCCCCCTTATGCTTTGACAAATCAATAAAAGTTGCTTCCCTTTTCTAAACATTTTCATTCTGAAAAGATAGGATATACGGAATCTCATTATATTTTTTTATGAAAGCGTAAATAAAAAATCACTTTCTTGGATAAAATACGAAAGATTCCACACATTTCACACCATTATCCTAACATCATTCGCTATATTTCATCAATATTCTAGCATAAAAAATAATTTAGAATTTTTTATATTAAAACTCAATAAATACAGCTTTTAAGATTTAATACTTTATTATTGTCTATTGTATAGCCTTTAATAACGATAATCATGCCTTCTTTTAAGGCAAATCATCATACATTAAAAAATAATTACTTTAGTTTATAAAAGGTGGGAGAGTCGTAATGAATGTCGATATTTCCGTAGATCGGACGTGGCAAAACAATTTTTTAAATAGAATTGACGAAGATGGTCCTTGGACAAACTGGGATTTATATCACTTAGCTTATGAAACAGAAAAATCGTTACTTGTTCCTACTTTTGATGGACTACAAGCACCGAAACATTTATCACATTTCACACCGCTTCCTCATCAATTAGAAGTCGCTCAAAATGTGATTGAACAAATGAATGGTAAAGCGATTCTAGCAGATGAAGTAGGTCTTGGAAAAACAATCGAAGCTGGACTTATTTTGAAAGAATACATGGTCCGCGGGCTTGTGAAAAAGGTACTTATACTTGTCCCAGCTTCTCTCGTATCACAATGGGCATACGAGCTGAATACAAAGTTTTTCATTCCCGCTGTAGCACAAAAGAAAAGCTACTCGTGGGAACAAGCTGACGTAATCGTATCATCAATTGATACTGCGAAACGTTCACCACATCGCGATATCGTGTTGAACTTAGAATATGACCTTATTATTATCGATGAAGCACATAAACTAAAAAATAATAAAACAAAAAACTATGAATTTGCACAACGATTAAAAAAGAAGTTTTGTTTATTACTAACCGCTACTCCTGTTCAAAATAAGATTGATGAAATTTTTAACCTTGTTTCTTTATTAAAGCCAGGACATTTAGGCAATCAATCCAACTTTGAAGAATATTACGCTTCCAAAAATCGTTCAGCCGAATCAGATGAAGACTTAAAAGCTCTCATTAACAAAGTAATGGTGCGAAATAGACGACATAATACCGGTATCGATTGGCCGAAGAGACATGTACGTACAATTTTTGTTGAGTTTAATGAACAAGAACAAGCTCTATATAATGATATCGAAAATTGGCGAGGACAAGACGCCTTCACATCTGCTTTCTCATCATTAACTTTAAAACGGGAAGCGTGTAGTAGTCGTGAGGCTGTTTACTATTCATTGAAAAAGCATGTAGAAAAAAGACAGAAAGAAAATGAACATTATATAAAAGATCCACATATCGATGTGCTAATGGACAAAATTAATCATATTCCTTTTAACTCGAAAGCAACTAAAGCTCTAGAGCTTATAAAAGAAATTGACGATAAAGTCGTCATTTTCACGGAATACCGAGCATCACAGATGTACTTACAATGGTTTTTACAACAACACGGTATTTCTTCTGTCCCATTCCGCGGCGGATTTAAACGCGGGAAGAAAGATTGGATGAAGGAACTTTTCCAAAATCGTGCCCAGGTGTTAATTGCAACGGAAGCTGGCGGAGAAGGCATTAACTTACAGTTTTGTAGCCATATGATTAATTATGATTTGCCATGGAATCCAATGCGTCTTGAACAAAGAATTGGACGTATTCACCGTCTTGGACAAAAAAATGATGTTCATATTTATAATTTAGCGACAAAGCACACTGTTGAAGAACATATTTTGAAATTGTTATATGAAAAAATCAATTTATTTGAGCGTGTTATCGGTGAACTGGATGAAATTTTAACGAGAATTAATATGAAAAACATCGACGCGCACATTCAAGAAATATTTGCGCAATCAAAAAGCGAAGGAGAAATCCGAATTAAGATGGAAAACTTAACATCTATTATCGACTTTGCGAAACGAAATGAAGCTGAGGTGCAAGGCTATGCAGCAACATGAAATTCATAATTACTTATACAATTTCTTTGAGGCGAATAACTGTGAAATTTTGGAACGTTCTCCTCATTTATTAGATGTACAGTTAACAATTGAGATGGATAAATTATTAATGAATCGTCCTTTTTATTGGCACTATCTTGAGAAAACAGGAGGCGTACCGAATCCGATGCGCCTTACTCTTATTACAAATCCAGAAAATGAAGAAAACGATGGTGAGCTTATTCACTACGGTTCACCACGTCTACATCAAATTTTCCAAACGACAAAAGAATTAGGCTCATACATACGTTTATATGAGGATGTAAGACATAATGGGGCAACACATACACCGCTCCACCCTTGGCTCGGTATTAATATAAAAGTTTCCTATCAATGTGATCGAAAAAAAGACATCCTTCACTCAATTGGTATTCATCTCATTTCTGGAACAATGATGGCAAACTTTCATGAAACATTAACTAACATTAAACTTACACCAAAAATACCTGATTTTTGTTTTACGCTCTCGCCCATCATTAAACCTCAAAGTGGTTTACAACGCATAGAAGACGCTTTAAAAAATATAATTGCAGAAGATGACCATACGTGGGCGAAAGAAGCAAGAGTGCGTTGGAATCATGATCTAGACCTTTTAAACCGTTTTTATGAAGAAAGTGACGAACTTCCTGAGAGCTATGAAATTGAAAAACAAGCTCTGCAAGAACAGTATGAACCACGTATTACAGTGCAAATTATTAACGGTGGCCTTTTTTATGTTACCGCGAATCATTTTCTATCTTGAAGAAGCTCCTTCTGCTTTAGAAGGAGCCTCTTTTGAGCTATTTTCTACCCTACTCGCTATCGCCACTACGCTCTTGCTGTTTTTTCTGTGCCATACGTTTCTGCTGTGCACGATCCTTTGCGCTCACATGATTTGCATCAGTTGGAAGATTTTCTTTCGAACGTCCAATTCCATTGCTCATCTTTCCCACTCCTTTTTGCGTTTTTCAAAATACATGTTTATTTTCAGCTAGAGTTACAATCCTTATACAAAAAAATAAGAGCAGCCATTGGCTACTCTTACTCGCTCACATATTTTTGAAACATATCATGGATGCCTTTATTTACTAGGTTCGAGATCTGCTCGTCAGATTTATTCGGATAACGATCACGCAATCTGATAGATGCCTTCACCATTAAATTTTCTAATACAGAACGGCCACCTTCTCCATAAATAATTTCAGCATATTTAACAAGCCTTCCATCCTCTACTGTTGCTGGATTATGATTGAAGAAAAATTTACTCATTGTCTCCACCTCTCTCTTTTGATAACGTTTACATTTATATAGATTATTTATGTTATTTATTTCACAATATTGTATGCATGTATATTTAATTAGTTTCATTATAAAGCAACATATCGATAGTAAATATGTGATTTTCCGTCCATTTTGTGAACAAACTAAAAATGAAAGCGTTTCCTTTATTATATACTAAAAAAACTTACTACGCTAGGGGCAATTTTTTTCAATCTACTAATCCCTCAAAAATTGATATATTTTTTCTTTTCCCATTAAACCTTATACAATTTTCAGAAATTATATTATAAAATATATGTATGACTTAAGGAGGCTTTGTATGAATCAAAATAAAAAAGCTATATTAGATCTTGTCTTTTATCTCGTAATCCCATTCCTCATTTGGAAATTTGCAAAACCTTATATCGATCCTTATTACGCGATGTTACTTTCCTCTGTTCCGGGGATTATTTATACACTGTATACCTTTAAAAAAGAAAAACAGTTTAACGTGACAGGGTTCTTTATTTTAATTACACTCATTTCTAATACAACGGTAGATCTATTATCTGGGTCAGCTGAACGAATGTTATGGAACGATGCGTATTATCACATCGTACTCGGTATTATCGTCATATGTACAATTTTTATAAAAAAACCACTTATGTTATATTTCGCAGCAGATATTGCCGCACTTCAAGGTCATGACCGTGATAAAAGTCGTGAGCTTTATCGTGATAGTCGTATATATCCAGCACTGCAATATTTAACGTTATTTTTCGGGCTACAATTTATATTAAAAAGCTTTTTAAAAATTTATTTCATCTCTGTTTTTGGTGTAGATGGCTACGGTGAAATGAGAGCGATTATGACCGCTGTCGGCTGGGGTATTTCTATTTGTATCGGAATAGGGTTCGTATGGGTGAACAATAAAATACATGCCGTTACGGAAGAACAAGAATCCGTGCAGTAAACAAAGATGCCCTAGTGTATTACGACACTAGGGCATCTTTGTTTTGCTAGACATATGACTAAAATTTAACTTGATTTTTTTCTTTTACTTTTTACATTTCGATAAAACAAAGCAGCACTCAGCGGCATAACACCAAACCACTTATTCATAAATGGCTCTTTTTCAGCACGGCGTTGTTCTTTCTTTTGTTTTCGATCTTCTTTTGGAGCATCCATATACGACACAAACTGCTGCGTCACAAAGCGAACATAATCATTAGTAGACATATTATCATCACCTCTACTTGATTAGTATGTCCACTTTTTTATACATTAATCTTTTCCTTTAATTCATTCATAATTTGCTTTACAGACTTATTTGTCGTATCGATATGAATATGAGCCTCTTCATAATAAGCTCGGCGTGATTCAAATTTCGTTACAAATGCATCTATATCTTTCTTTTGAAATAGTGGACGTGTCGTATCTTCACGAAGCCTTTCTGCAATTACGTGCGGATCACAATATAAATACACGACAGTTCCGTTCTCTTTCATCCACTTGCGATTTTCCGCTCGTTCAATAATTCCCCCACCAGTTGTAATAATGACATTATGGACTGGTAGCGAACGTAACATTTCGCTTTCATATTCCCGAAAAGCCGTTTCGCCTTCTTCGGCAAAAATATTTCGAATTGCCTTCTCTTGCTTCTCTTCGATTTTTTGATCAGTATCTACAACATCCATTTGAAGTTCTTGACTTAATGCTTTTCCAATTGTTGTTTTCCCTGCTCCCATATAGCCGGTTATGTATATAGATTTCATTTTCTGTCCTCTCAATCGTCATTTATTAATTGTTATTATAACGAAAGATGCTACTTTGTTTAATAAAAAAACGTTTTGTTCTTATACTATGAAGAACAAAACGTAACACTCGCTTTTACTTATAAGTACCTCTTCTCACCCACTGCGTTGCAATCCATTTCTCGCCTTTCGTTACAGGTGCCCCTCCGTGTAACGTAAGCTCATTTAGTGATTGATCTTGATAAAAATACTCAAAGTATACTGCCATTCCCTTTCTAGGGTGTACAGAAAGATTTAATTTCGGGAAGTACGTTTCCCCGCCTTCTTCTACATCATTTAAGTACATTACAAGCGTACTAATACGATTGTTAGCAGCTGATCTACTATGTTCCGCAAAATAATCATAGTGTGCTTTATATTGTTGATCCACTTCATAATTTAAAATGTGCAATCCTTCACCATGCGACGCAGGAACATTCATGATAGATGAAATTCGTTTTTCAATCTTTGAAGTAAGTTCATTGTCTTCCAAAAATGCACCGCTACTTGTTCGAATATCATTTACATCACGTGATGAACCAACTTTAGAACGCTTCATTTTATTTTTAGACATTTCAATCAATTCATCACACTCTTCATCACTTAGTACATTTGCTAATACGACAATAAGAGGTTCTTCGAATTTTGAAATAATGTGTATTTCTCTATCTTCTGTCATAATCGTATTTCCTTTATGATCAAAAATAGTTTGTTCCTTATTTTCACCTATTTGATTGTTGTTTGTCATTTCCCTATTCTCCCTAAAAATAATGATTGGATAGCATGAATATATCACATTCTTTCTACCTTTCTCTTTTTTGAGAAAATTTAAACTTTTAATCATTATATTTATCCATTTCTTCTAAAAAATCAATTCAATTTACAATAGAAATCCCTGGTTTTTCTTCGTATTTTTTACATATTATCCTTCTATCCAATCGACTATTTTTCCATCCTTTTTTCTATACCGAAAGCTCACCGTATAGAAAACTTCCTGTTTGAGTGTACACTGCAATGCAACGAGAATTAAATCATTTTCAAAGATATAATTTCCACTCACTTCTCCCTTTTCATACTGAAAGAAAAATGCACCTTCTTTTTCTTTTTGCTGTAAGTCTTTTTTTATATCTGTAATAGATCGGTTAAGCAGTTCATCCAGTAAAAACTTTTGTTCTATTTCTATATAAAAATTTTTATCTGTAAACAACATATTTGTTTCGTATATAAAAAAAGAAGTTAATAAAATAAGAAAGATGAGCGTTCCAGGCATTGTAAACCCATTTTGCCCTCTCATACATTCATTTCCATTTCACTATATCGCATAACTACACCTTCATATATTTTTCCGCTAGTATCTTTCACATTTATAATGAGTACATGAGGTGTTAGTTTGTAAGAAACCGTTCCAATATTTTGTAAAACAACTTCCCTCCCGCGCCTATTTACCTTTCTTATAAGACGACTATTCTCTTTTTCATACGATACTTCACTCCCATTACGCGATCGGAATCGTAAAATACTATCTCCATTTTCAAATGCTAGCTGTTCTCCAGATGATACTTCTCGAAACTCCAATTGCATTTGACCTAAAAATACATCCCACTCCCAATCATTTAATCCTTTTGACTGTTTATTTTCCATTCCAATGAAATGTAGGCGGGGAAAGAGCAAAAAAAATATTGATAATAGAAACAGACATACAATCATTTCTATTAATGAAAAACCAAATTCTAATTTATTTTTTCTCCTACATAAAAGCATTGTTCCATCATTCTGTCTTTCACATCTCTCCACATGGTACAAACTTCATTGCCTCCCCAATATGTGTAATACACAATTCCATTTATATTCTTTTCTATTATTCGCTTTTCTTCATTTCCATACATATATATAATTGCTTCCTTTTTTAATAATCCAGATGCCTTATAACGAATTTGTATATTTTTTCTTTCTTGCATAACTAATACTGTTTGCGGTAGTAGTAACGATACAGCCATCATTAAAACACTTAACGATACAATCATTTCAGCCATTATGGATCCTTTTTGACATTTCACGATACGTAAATCTCCCTCTTCCAAGCTGAAATACAATTTCATATTTATAATTTCTATACGAAATTATAATCGTACCACCTCTATTAATATTTCCACTTGGATTATATGTCATCGGATTTGGAAACGTATGCAAATCAATTTGTATATCTTCTTCATACTCTCGCTTGACGATATAATACTTTGTACCTGACTCTTTTATAGCATACATATTTCTATCTTTATGCCAACGTAATGTATAGTGCTTTTGACGATTTATCGCTAATTGCTGCATATACAAAATATCATTTGAAAACTGTCTCAAAAATTGTTCAACTTTTTGTCGCTCGTATAAAGAATGAACACTAAAATACGTAACTATACTTAATACAGAAATAGCAAATAAAACGAGTAACATTTCTAAAAAAGTAAACCCCTGTTGTTTCACAATGCCCTAATTGATACTGCGCCATCATCTGAAATATGAATAGATTCGCCATTCGGACACTTATCAGTTGTAATATACTTTTCATCCGTCAGTTCTTTTAACGATGGAATTTTATTATGTTGTAATTGATATACTTGTATTTGCGCTTCTATAGATTTCACGTAAGCTGCACACCCTTTTCCTTGGACCGATGAGCGCTGTGTAACTACATTCGGAATAATTAATAGTAATAATATAGTTATGACAACCATTACTAATAGCATCTCTAACAGAGTAAATCCTTCCTCATTCTGCATACAAATGCCCCCTAAATAGAATTCATCATTTGAAACATCGGCATAATCATCGCTAAATACATAAGGACAACGATTCCTCCAATACATGTAAATAAAATAGGCTGAATGATAACTAACATATGTTTAATTTTCCGTTCCATCCTTTCCATAATAAGATCGCTATAGTCACCTAATTCAATCGCTAAATTGCCGTTTGCTTGTCCATGCGTAATAACACAAGAAAGTTCTTTCTCGTAATACCCACTTTTAGCAATGATAGATTGTAACTGTTCTCCTCCAATTAATTGTCTTTCAATCCGGCTCGCTTCATATTGAAAGAACGGATGATATCTTTGCTCCATCATTATTGTTAAAGCTTCACATACTGATAGTCCACCATTTAATAAACCACTCAACTGAGTAGCAAAATAATGCGAATGCTTTAAAATAAGAAATGTTTTGATCAGGGGAATACGAAGCATGATTTTTACCTGTCTAATATGTGGAAGTTTCCTAAAATACAACATATATAAACTACATCCAATAATAACAGTTAAAATAGCAGTTAAAATAATGTAAGGTAGCAGTTTTATTGCACTTAAAATTCTTTCTGTAAGTAGTGGTGTATTAGAACCGAACGAACTATAAACCATTTCAACCTGAGGTAATAAGATGAGGTTAAAAATAAAAAGCATGATTAGTAGAAAAAACATCAAAAACATAGGATACTGCATGATTTTCATCATGTCTCTCCTATACTTATCTTTCTTATAAAGAAGTGCACTTCCTTGTTGCAAAGCAAAAGAAATATCACCATGTTGCTCAGCATAAAATAAATAACTTAACATGTCCTGATGAAACTTTAACTGATGAAAAGAATCGTGTAGACTTTTCCCATCTTTTAACCCCTCAATCATGTTCTGCAATTGTACTTTCTTTTCTACAGGTAATTGAAACTGTAAAAATTCTAATGCTTGTAAAAGAGAGTAGCCTTTTTCTAATAATTCTCCTAAACGTTTCAACAATACTACTTGATCACTTAAACTCCAAGTTTTCTTAAACATAAACATCATCTTCTAAAAACCCTAAAGCATATCCTTTTCGTATTGACGATTCTAAAGTCTCATGTTTGTAAGTAACACATTCTCCATTTGCTTCTTTAAGTGCTTGTTTTAACTCATATCCATATAGCAGCTCATAGATGCTTGCTTGCCTTACTTGCCTCATTGATTTACATAAAGTTGAGCACTTTCCTCTGCAAAACGGACACTTCAATTCGACAAGTTGCTGTGCAGCTACAGCCAATAAAGACTGTTCAATCTCTTGCCTCGTTATACCATAATCCATGAAACGAATGATTGCTCCTTTCGCATCATTCGTATGCAGCGTTGTCATGACTAAATGTCCTGTCAAACTTGCTCTTATAGCTATTTTTGCTGTTTCTGCATCACGGATTTCACCGACTAAAATAATGTCTGGATCATGACGTAAAATAGCCTTTAATCCTGTTTCATATGTGAGACCCGCTTTTTCATTTATTTGAATTTGTAATACATCGTCACTTCTTTTTTCAACCGGATCTTCAAGTGTAATGATACGACGTGTTTTCTTTTTTCTAATTACCTCTAATAATGCATACATTGTCGTTGTCTTCCCAGATCCAGTCGGTCCAGTAAACACGAGTAGCCCCTGTGAATAGCGTAAAAACGAGAGTAGTTTTGCTGCCGTACTTGGAAATAACGAAAGATGTGATAAGGGCTGAACAGATGCTTGTAAATGAAGGCGAATAACGAGACTTTCTTGATATACTGTTGGAAGTGTTGAAAGGCGTAAATACACTTCTTGTCCATCAATTTGCAAATACAACGAACCATTCTGTGGCTTCCGTTTCTCTCCTATGTCCATAGATGCTAAAAATTTAAAATGTGAGACAAGTTTTTCTCCAAACTCCTTTTCAATACAATGTCTCGTCATTAAATCTTTTCCTATACGTAGTTGCACCGCTACATCCTTCTGCCGGGGCACAATATGTAAATCTGACGCTTGTACCCTACACGCCTCTTTTAAAATTGTATTCGCAAAAATTTCAATCCCATTCATCACTTTTCCCTCCTTACTATGTATATAGCATGAAAACATGCACAATAAAAATTTGGAATTTTGTATTTTCACTAGAATAAAAAGGAAAAATATGTTTGTGAAATTATGAACAATTTCTGAATTATTGTCTGAAATTACCTATACTCATGTTTATCTGTATTATAATGTTATTATCTTGGATAAAGTGATAAAGGTGGAGATCCTCATGGAACAAGCTTTAAAAATTACAGGTGTTTTAGCTGACCCAACTCGTTATTACATTTATAAATATATTTCGCAAAAACATAGTTACGTAACTGTACAAGAAATTGCAGATGAATTCGATATTCATCCAAACGTAGCACGTTTACATTTATCTAAATTAGAAGATGTTCATATGCTTAAATCGGAAACAAAGAAAACTGGAAAAGGCGGAAGACCAAGCAGATTATATGTCTTATCTGAAGATGTTATTCAATTGCAATTTCCATTCCGTGATTATCAATTGTTAGCAAGAATAGCATTTAATTCTTTACTTAGCCTTGGCGCTGCTGGTGAAAAAGCGCTATACGAAACAGGAAAACAATTCGGGGCCGAATTAATGCAACAACATATGCAACGTTTAAATGTGAGTGAAGATGCTTTAACAGTAGAGCAAAAAGTTCAAATTGCAAAAGAAGCTTTCTCAACAGCCGGCTTATCACCTGCATTTGAATTAAGTGCAGATGGAACAAAAATTTTCTATGATGTACACAATTGTCCATTTAAAGAAGTTGCTGTTCATCATCCAACTGAAATTTGTAACATGCACGGAGATATGATGAAAGGAATTTTTGAAATCCTATTCCCTAACATGGAATTAACTCGACATGATAGTCTATTAGATGGATGTAAATCTTGTAATTATAAACTAACAATTTAATTTCTCATATAAAAAGAAGCCAATAATAATTGGCTTCTTTTTATATGAACGAATATTTACAATAGTAAGAAAAATAAACTATAATAAAAAGAGGTTTTACTTTTTCTAGAAAAGGAGGGAAATGGCATGGATCGCATGTTTCGCGTTCTCGGCTTTTGGACTGGAATTTTCTCGGTTATGTTTTACGTAGGAGATATGCAACAGGCTGCACTACTATTTTTAGGACAAACAGGTTTCTTCGTACTTTTAAGCTATTTAAAATTAACAGAGCGTATGTATATATACGTATTCGGGGCATATTTAACTGTTTTCTTCATAGGATTTACATACTACACGACATTTTTACTTGTCCCTGGGGCTGGACATTAAAAGATGGCATTTTGCCATCTTTTTTTTAATCCCGGAATTTCCTAGTTGACTTATAGGTTTTATTACCTTATATTCTATATAACAGATTGGAATTAGGGGGAATCAACATGAATACACTGCTTGTCGGAATTAACGTTGCAGTCATGCTCATCTTAGTTGGCGTATTATATTATATGCAACGTAAGCATGTATCTTTTAATAAACGTGTATTTACCGCTTTAGGAGTCGGAATTTTATTCGGTCTTATATTACAATTCATTTATGAGCCAACTTCTAAAGTAATTATTGAATCAAATACTTGGTTTGGCTTAATTGGTAACGGTTATGTGAAATTACTTCAAATGATCGTTATGCCACTTATTTTAGTATCTATTATTTCAGCATTTACAAAATTACAGTTAACGAAAAACCTTGGTAAAATTAGTGGTCTTATTATCGGAATTTTAATTCTTACTACAGGAATCGCTGCAGCTGTCGGTATCGCTGCAAGTGCAGGATTTGATGTATCTGCAACAGGCTTGCAACAAGGTGATGCAGAATCTGCTCGTCTGAAACTAGTTGAAGAAAGATTTACTTCTATTGAAAAGACAACAATTCCAGATAAATTATTAGAGCTATTGCCTACAAATCCGTTTCTTGATTTAACAGGCGCTCGTCCAACATCAACAATTTCTGTCGTAATATTTGCAGCCTTTATCGGCATTGCCTTTATAGGTGTAAAACGAAAATATCCAGAACAAGCAGAGCTATTTAAGAAAATGCTTGATGCTGGATATGCAATCGTAATGCGTATGGTAACATTAATTTTACGCCTTACACCATACGGCGTATTAGCTCTTATGGCAAAAACAGTTGCTGGTAGCGATATAAATGCTATTTTAAAGCTTGGCAACTTCGTGTTAGCCTCTTATGTAGCACTTATCGTAATGTTTATCATTCACTTATTATTAATTGCATTGTCTGGTTTAAATCCAATTCAATATTTGAAAAAAGTGTTCCCTGTACTAACATTTGCATTCACATCTCGCTCTAGTGCTGGTGCGATGCCATTAAATATTGAAGCTCAAAAAGAAAAGCTTGGTATCTCCGAAGGAATTGCAAACTTCGCAGCTTCATTTGGAGTATCTATCGGACAAAACGGTTGCGCAGGTATTTATCCAGCAATGCTTGCAATGATGGTCGCTCCAACTGTAGGAATTGATCCATTACAACCACAATTTATTTTAACTTTAATCGCTGTTGTTGCTATTAGCTCATTCGGTGTTGCCGGCGTTGGTGGCGGTGCAACATTCGCAGCTTTAATCGTACTATCTACAATGAACTTACCAATCGGTATTGTTGCTCTAGTTATCTCGGTTGAGCCATTAATCGATATGGGTCGTACAGCTCTTAACGTAAGTGGTTCTATGACAGCAGGTCTTATTTCAAGTAAATGGCTTGGTGAATTAGATCAAGATACGTACAATCAAGATGATACAAAAACTGGTGAAATTGCTTCATAATGAAAAAAAGACGCTAACATACAATTGTTAGCGTCTTTTTTATTCCGTTCCCTCTTTATAGATTTTATCTTGAGAATTATCACTCCAAGTATTCTTCTAGTTGCTCTTTTAACTCTTCCTCAATCTCATAACAAGATTCATCAACAAGTTCTCCTACTTTCTTACTCCCCAAAATGTTTGATTGAATTGACATTCCTAAAAAGATTCTTTCGCATTTCTAAATTGTAATATAGTGAAATTCAATCATCTCTTTTTCTTCATCTAATATAGCTATAGCAACTGTTGAATAATAACCCACCTCAAAGGGAGTCTCTTTTTCTCTTGCAAATCCCATATCTAATTCCATGTTTTTTTCTATGTATAAATGCGAATACTCTTTATACAATTTAAGTGACATTCGCTCTATTTCCTTCTCCATACATTGAATGTTCTCTTTTAACTCCAACGTAAACTCCTGTTCTTTATATTTCATTTTCGCCTCCTTAAACATAGAAAAAGAGAATACAATAATATATTCTCTTTCCTCAAATATATTTCATTATCTCACAGCCCGTCCTTTTCACAAATAACCATTTTGTTCGCACCATTTATGAAATTGTCCTACGTCTACTCCAACTAACACGATATCCTTTAGCTCTACATCAATGATTTGTTCTCCAATTACAATAGCAAACTGCGATGCTAATTTTGTCTCGTTTTTCTTTACAATTCCAATTCGGTTCCGATGCGGTCCATCTTTTATATATGCTTTTTGTCCTACAATATCAAAGTTCAAGATTCTCACCTCTTTTACTGCGCTCAAATTGGAAATACGATCTCCACCTCGGAAAATTTCCTTTCATTGCACTATTTCTCTATATATATGACGAAACAATAAAAGAGTCCTTCCTTCTTTACAATTATTTTTTCTTTGTTTCATTTTTGTGATCGAAACGTAAAGTTTATAATAAAATACACTTGGAAGCGCTTTCTACGTAATTTTTTATGTTATAATATATAAGTAGAACTTCGTAAAGAGGGTTAAAAAATGAATACAAAGATGATTAAAAAAGTAATTGAAGCATTAAAAGTATATGGCTTTCAGGATGTATCATTCTGTGACAAAACGAAGCAATTTTTATTTCATAACGAAACCGATATTATGAGCGGCTATGCAGAAATAACATATAGTAGTCAATTTGAAAAATTCAACGTACAAATTCATCCAATTGAAACACATCACCAAGCAGAGTTACAAGAGGTTGAAAGACATATACAAGCTTGTATAAGAAAAGTGGAATATTTAAACGCACTTCTTACCGGGCAGACAAAACTAGATGATAAAATTATTATTATGTAAAAAAAGAACGTGATCCAATCACGTTCTTTTTTCCAGGCTGTGGAGAAAGTC